>JAVEEO010000282.1 GCA_030840415.1 Pseudonocardiales bacterium
CAAAGTTGTGTGGACCCCGATCCACGAGCCCAGCAGGCCTCCGACGAGCCCCCCGGCCGGGAGAGTTCCCCAGGTGACCCAGCGAGCGGCGGCGTTGACCCGACCCAGCATCGGCCCAGGAGTCACCCGCTGCCGATAGGTCATCAGATTTATCGAGGTGAGGGTGGCTGACAGCGACCACGACAGCCATCCGATGCCGAACAGGAGCGCGCGGGGACCACGCTCGGACAACGGAATGAGCAAACCCGGCAGGGCGAAGATGGTCATCGCCATCCAGGTCGCTCGATCCGAGCCGAGGGCAGCGTTGATCCTGCGTACCAGCAGGGCCCCGAGCACCCCCCCACCCGCGCCGAAGGCCAGCAGCAGCCCGACCAGAGCGGCCGAGAATCGCAGATCGCGCAGCAGGTAGAGCACCCCCATCGTCTCGACCATGACGACGAAGACGTTGGCGGTGCCGGACCAGAGGATGCCCGCGCGCAGAACCCGTTCGTTCCAGACGAACCGGAGACCATTGGTCAGGGCTCGGAACCACGGTTCGCCCGATGCACGTTCATCGGGTTCGACGCGCCGCGGCCGGCCGATGACGCTCAACGAGGCAAGAGACATCAAGAAGCTGAGGCTGTCCAGCAGGAACGCTCCGCCCGGGCCGGCGGCACCGATGAGAACGCCACCGACCGGCGGGCCGGACACCTGAGCGACCGACTGCAGACCGCTGAGTCTGCTGTTGGCGCTGGGCAGAAGGTCGCGCGTGACCACCTGGGGCAGAAAGGTGGGGTAAGCGACATCGAAGAGCACGGCGAATGCTCCGGTCGCCGCGGTCAGCACAACGAAGCCGGCGAAGTCCAGGTGTCTGGTCCACAGGAACACAGCGACGCTGCCTGCGAGGATGGTCCGGACCGCATTGCTCCACCACATCGCCGGCCAGGCGCCGATCCGGTCGACCAGGAGTCCGGCCGGCAACGCCACCAGGAGGAAGGCCACGGTCTGCGCGGCACTGAGGATGCCGATCTGGATCGCGCTGGCGTGCAGCACGGTCACAGCCACGACGGGCGCTGCGACGATGACCGTCTCGGATCCGACCAGGCTCAGACCCTGACCGCCGAACAGCCACCAGAAATCGCGCCCGAGCCGCCGTTGGCCGCCTCCGACGGAGGCCTTGCCGAGCTGGGTCACCGGGTCAGCTCACTGGTCGCACCAGCCGAGCGGCGATCCGGCAGGAGCCGCAGCATGTTCCCGCCCAGGAAGAGGTCTGTCGCGGGTCCCGGTCGCAGCACCGGGTCGGCCCCTCCGGTCAGCTCGTTGAGCAGCCACGGCAAACCACCCATGGCCCTGGCCAGTGGCCAGTCCGAGCCGAAGACGACTCGCTCGCCGACGCCGAGCGCGAGCAGGTGGCGCAGGTGCTGGCGCCAGTCGCCGATGCCGGGCGCGCTCGCCAGACCGGCGGTGTCGAGGTAGACGTTGCGCCGCTCTCGGGCGAGGACCACGCAACGGTCCCAGCTGAACAGCGCTCCGTGGCCGATGATGAAATCGACCTCCGGAAAGTCTCGGACCGCACCGCCGAGAAGCAGCGGGTCACCCCAGGAGAAGTCGAGGCAGTCGGCCGTGGGCCCGGTGTGGACGAGCACCGGGAGCCGGTAACGCGAACAGACCTCGTAGTAGGGGTACATGAGGCGATCCGAGGGCGAGAACCCGCAGGGCGGGTAGAGCTTGACCCCGTCGACATGGTGCTGCTGGGCCAGCCGCTCGAGATCGCCCGGCTCATAGGCCTCTGACCTGGGATCGAGTCCGATGAAGACCCGAAACCGATCGGGGTGTCTGCGGCGGACCTCCTCATGGGCTGTCGCCAGCGCGAGCATGCCCGGGCTTCCCGGGATTCGGACGCTGAAGTCGGGGGCCATCAGCACTGCCATATCCACGCCGGCCACGTCCATCTGTTCCACGAGACGGTCAGCGGTGTCGTCACTGAACTGCCTGCGAAAGATTCGTTCGACGGAGTCCGGCTCGACCTGGCCCCGGACCCGCAGCTGGCCGGTCACATTGCGCACCGAGCCGGCTATCAGCTCGTCCGGGATCAGCTGCGTCGACGCCAGATGGCAGTGACCGTCGACGATCACGTGGCCTGGCAGTGGGTCAACAGACTGCGCACACATACGGTCGAGGAGAAGTCGAAGGTGTCCAGATCGAAGGTGGCGCCGGTGAGATCCTCGATGCGGGCGACCAGGCCGACGACACCGATCGAATCCAGGATCCCGCTGTTGCGCAGCTCCGTCGTGGCATCCACCGGAGCGCCGGATTCAGACCAGTCCTGAACCCATTCCGTGAGCTGTAGCTCGGTACTGCTGGCGTCCATGTGCGCTCCTTAGCGGTCGGCCTGAGTGAGGAGTCGACGCGCGTTGCCGCCCAGGATGAGCGCTCGCGCCGCGTCCGAGACATCGTTGAAGACTTCGTCGCCGTCGACCACGGCCGCACATAATGAGGCCATCGACTCGGTAAGTCGGTATGACGGCCAGCCCGTGCCGAAAATCATCTTGTGCTGGACGCCCAACCGGAACGTGGTGTTCAGGTGCGCGGGCCATCCGTCAGCGTTCGGTGCCGATGAGAACCCGCTCGATTCCAGGTACACATTCGGCCGGTGTGCTGCGATCGCGACACATTCGGCAGTGCCGAATACCGCCCCGTGCCCGAAGATGAAATCGACACCCGGGAATCGCCGGGCCGCGCTGTCGAGCAGCAGCGGTCGCGCGTAGCCGAAGTCCAGTGGTCCCCATCCGGGCCCGCTGTGGCTGCAGACCGGGAGGTGAAGTTCGGCGCAGAGCGCGAAGTAGCGGTCCAATCGTTCGTCGCTCGGTGAGTAGCCGCACGGCGGATACAGCTTGAGGCCGCCGAAACCCTTCTCCTGCAACAGTGTCTGGGTGAGGAGGAAGTCGTCCTCGTTGTCGCGCGGGTCGACGCCCCAGAAGACGGTGAACCGCCCAGGATGGCGCCGAATAATCTCCCGGTACAACTCGGCGATGTCCTCCTGGCTCGCTGCCACCGTCACCGCGTGTCGGTACGACGGGGCCATCACGATGGCGTGCCCCACGCCGGCGGCGTCCATCTCCGCGACCAGTCGATCGGCCTGCGGGTCGGAGTACAGGCGGAGCAGTCGCTCCGTCATCTTCTCGACACTTCCGGTGATGCCGAAGGCGCTCAGGCGCTCAACCGCGTTGACCGCCTGGTACTCGAGAAAGACCTGCGGGGTGGTGACCGTGCTCGCCAGCGTCACCTGGCCGTCGATGAGCAACTGTCCGGCTCGGGTGGGCAGGGAGCCCTCCGTCAGCCCGTTCACGAATGCAGGTGGGCGTCGACGAAGCGCTGAACTGCTACCCGGCTCAGCTTCAAGTTCGCGGTGAGGAACTCAGGCTGCACGCGTGGTGAGGTATCGCTCGGCACAAGGTTGCCGAGCCGGTAGCTATCGGCCAACGTCGACGCGCGGGCATCGAGTGCGGCACGGACGTTCTCGATCGTTGACCCATCGTCCAGCGTCACGACCGCAGCCAGGCGCCGACCCGGTCCTCCCGCACACACCACGATGTCCGAGACGCCGTCGATGTCAGCGTAGGCGGATTCCACGTCGACGGGACTGACCTTCTCACCATTCGGCAGCGCGACGAGATCACCCACTCGCCCGTGCAGGGTCACGTAACCGTCGCTGTCGATGGCGGCGAGGTCTCCGCTGGCGATGGTGCCGTCGTCTCGGTAGGTCGCTTCCGCGATGTGCGCGTCGGCCTGGAAGTAGCGTCGGCTCAACGGGAACTCACGCTTCACCAGCAGCTCGCCGTCGACGATCGCGACATGGTCGGAGTCGAGCAGTCGGCCGACCGTCCCGAGCCGGTGTGTCGTCGGCGTGTTCCAGGCGATCATCCCGGACTCGTTCATCCCATAGGCCTCCAACAGCGGCCGGCCCTGGTCCCAGAAGCTTTGGACCACGCTCTGTTTGATCGGGGCCATTCCCGTCACCATGAACCTCATCCGAGGTCCGGTGCTCTGCTGTAGGCCGGTTCGCGGATCTCGTGCCGACGCGAGCTTCAGTAACGTCTCGAAGAACACCGGCGGACCGATGAGGAAGGTGGGCTCAGCGGCCTGCATCGCCGCGAACACCCGCTTGTAGGAGGTGAGCGCTACCGCCGAGCCGCTGGCCAGCGCGGCATAGACCGACAACCGCTGCTGATAGCTGACGAACGGGATGAAGATCAGATTCATGTCATCGGCGTCGAGAGCGTAGTCGCGCACGAACCGTGAGACCACGTACTCGGTGCCTTGCCAGCTCACCTCCAACCCCTTCGTCGTGCCGGCGGTGCCGGAGGAGAAGATGAGGGAATGCACGTCGTCATCGAGGCTCGCCCACCTGCCTGTCGCCGGCCGGGCCTGCCCGGAGCCCGAACCGCCGAAATCGACGACGCCCGGAACCAGAGCCGCTCCGGTGTCGACCTCCAAGAGGAACAGGGAAAGGTCGTACTCGACCATGGCCGCCGCGGCGGCCTCGACCGACATCGGCTCGGCGAAGGGCATGAGACGAATGCCCAGGTCGGCGGCGGCCACGTCCCAGGCGACCCATTGCGCGCTGTTCTCGCCGCAGATCCCCACGACGTCTCCTGATCGCGCCTGCCACCCGGTCAACGACTCCCGGGCACGATCCACCAGCTCTGCGAGCTGCCCGTAGGTCGTGACGGGCTGATCGGCCGCGTCACAATTCACGATGACGGTGCGGTCGGGCTCCGCCCGTCGGACCATCTCCAGTAACGATCTCGCGGTCACTCGTTTATCCATTCGATTCGACAGTTCGGGTCGTAGGTCAGCGGCATAGTCGTCAGACGCGCGACGACCATCGCGGCCACGGCGCCGGCAATCATCGGTTCGTGATGTCCGCAGTCGGTGTCCCATCGGAGCTCGATCCGGATGCTGGACGTCTCGTTCTGGGTCGCGCGGACGCTGAAGCTGCGCGACAGGTCTTTCCACATCCAGTCCGGCACCGCGGACAGCAGCACTCCGTCGTCGGTCCAGTGCACACGATCGGCCCACTCGGTCGGCTCGAGGCCCAGATCGCCCTGGACGACGGCGGCGTCTCCCGCGCGCCAACTGGTGAGAGAGCCGGGGAGGTCACCTGCCACCGCACCCACGAACGGATCGAGGCAGTGCGGCTTCTGCCGCAGCAGATCCAACCAGGTGTCAGCGGGCAGAGCCGAGTTCACGACAGCGGTCAACGGGGAACTGCTGGCCGCGTGCGTCGTGCCCGCGTCACTCGCGGCGGCAATCGCTGCCTCCAGTAGGTCCAACCCGCCGTGCAGATCCTCGACGCTGAGGACCATCGGGGGTTGCACCCGCACCACGCTGGGCCGGTACAAGCTGTAGGTCGAGGTGACCCGAGACTCCAGAAGACTGTGCAACACCTGGCCGGCCACAGCATCGTCGACGAGTTCCACGCCCCACATGGTCCCCAGCCCGCGGACCTCCACGATGGTGTCCGGAAACCGCCGGGCCATCGCGGGCAACCGTTCGGCGATCACCGCCGACAGCGCTTGCTGATGCTCCGCGAAGCCGGGCTCGCTGGTGATTGCGACAACCTCGAGCGCGGCACGACACGACATCGGATTTCCACCGAGGCTCGAACCGAAGGACGAGGGCAGCGAGTGGACGATCTCCCACGACTTCTCGGTGCCCAGGACCGCGGAGATCGCCATGATGCCCCCGCCCATGGCCTTTCCGACACAGACCAGGTCGGGTACGACGCCGAAGAGCTGGTGGGCAAGCGGCGCTCCGCACCGCCCCCACGCCGTCTGCATCTCGTCGAGGATGAGCAGCGCGCCGACCTCGTCGCAACGTTGTCGCACTCTGGACAAGTAGTCCGCGGGCGGCACGACGACGCCGGACTCGGCCTGCACCGGTTCCAGCAGGACGCCTGCCGTCTGTTCGTCCACCGCCGCCTCAAGCGCCTCGGCATCCCCGAAGGGCACCGTCACGAAGCAGTCCATGAAGTCACCGAAGGCGTCCTGATGGTCCTCGCGCTGGGCGGCAACCATCGTTGCGATGGTCTTTCCGTGGAAGCAGCCTTCGGCGACCACGAAGTTCTTGCGGCCGGTTCGGGCTCGAGCGATCTTCAGAGCATTGTCGATGGCCTCGCCACCGCCGTTGGAAATGAACGAGTAGGGCAGCTGCCCGCCGGTGAGTTCCGCCAGGGTCTGCGCAAGGTGAATCGGGACCGGCTCGAACATGATCTTCGTGCTGTTCACGACGCCCGACGCGAGTTGATCCTCCAGTGCCGCGATAACGCGAGGGTGGGAGTATCCCAGCGACTGATTTCCGTACTGATCGAAGAGCGCCAGGTATTCCTCGCCGGACTCGCTGGTGACTCTGGCACCGGCTCCTCTGGACTGCACGGGACAGCCCATCAGGTAGGTCATCTTCGCGTACGCCGGATGATTGTGCCGATGCTTCGCCTCGGCCAAGAACTGGCGCCTGCTCCTCATACCGAACCGGTTTCTGCCGGGGTTCGATCAGCACCGGGCAGGTCGAGATCGCCGAAGAGAAAGATCATGGCTTCACTCGCGTCATCCTCGCGAGCTTTGTGAACGGCCCGCGGGATGTCAAGCGCGCCGACCACGCTCCACGGGGAGTTGCGGAACCGATCGTCACGATAGGTTTCGCCGACCTGGAAGAAACCGAGCGAGAGGTAGAACTCATGCAGGCCGCCCTCCGGTGTTGCGAAGAAATCACCGAGAACGATGTCCACCGGGCCGTGATCCATGGCGTGGTCCAACGC
>JAVEEO010000287.1 GCA_030840415.1 Pseudonocardiales bacterium
CCGTTGCTGGCGGCCCTGCGCGAGCTGCGCGGTGTCACCGCCGGCCTGCCGCTCACCCTGCAGACCCCGGGCGCGGTCGAAGCCCGGGAACAGCGCGACCAGCTGGTGGCACAGCTCGACGACTACCTGATCCCCCGGCTGGAGCAGCAGGATGCCCCGCTGCTGGTGGTGATCGGCGGTTCCACCGGGGCCGGCAAGTCCACCCTGGTCAACGCCCTGGTCGGCCACCCGGTCAGTCAGGCCGGCGTGCTGCGTCCGACCACCCGCTCGCCGGTACTGGTGTTCTCCCCCGACGACGCCGGCTGGTTCGCCGGCGACCGGATCCTGCCGGGGCTGGCCCGCACCACCGGTCCGGAGCTGGCCGGCCAGCAGCCCGGCAAGTCGCTGCGGCTGGTCGCGGCACCGTCGCTGACCCCGGGCCTGGCGCTGCTGGACGCCCCGGACGTCGACTCCTTCGTCGAGACCAACCGCGAGCTCGCGGTGCAGTTGCTGGCCGCGGCGGACCTCTGGCTGTTCGTCACCACCGCCGCCCGGTACGCCGACGCGGTGCCCTGGGACCTGCTGCGGGTCGCCCGGGAGCGGGCCACCGCGCTGGCGGTGGTGCTGGACCGGGTCCCGCCGGAGGCGCTCGGCGAGGTGGAGGGCCACCTGCGGCAACTTCTCGACCGCGAGGGACTCGGCGACGCACCGCTGCTGGTGGTGCCGGAGGCGGCGTTGTCCGACGGCCGGCTGCCCGATCAGGCGGTGGCACCGGTCCGCGATTGGATCGGGGCATTGGCTGCCGACGCCGGGGCCCGGGCCGAGGTCATCCGCTCCACCCTCACCGGTGCCGTCAACAGCCTGCAACTGCGCGGTGCGGCGCTGGCCTCGGCGATGGACGCCCAGGAGCAGGCCGCCCGCGAACTGGGCCAGGCGGTGGACGGTGCCTATGACCAGGCCCGCGCCGCGGTGGGTGCCGAACTCAGCGGCGGCACGCTGCTGCGGGGCGAGGTGCTGGCCCGCTGGCAGGAACTGGTCGGCACCGGCGAGCTGATGCGCACCCTGGAGTCCAGGATCGGCTGGGTGCGCGACCGGGTGGCGGCAGCGGTGTTGGGCAGGCCGTCGGCCGCCGCGCCGGTCGAACAGGCACTGGAGAGCAGCCTGGAAGGCCTGCTGCGCGACACCGCCGAACGGGCGGCGGCCGCCGCGGCGGCGGAGTGGTCGCTGCGTCCGGACGGCCGGGCGCTGCTGGCTGCCGGTCACGGCGACCTGGCACGGGCCGCCCCCGACTTCGGCGGCCGGGCCGAGGACGCGGTACGGGCCTGGCAGGGCGAGGTGCTGGAATTGGTCCGGGCCGAGGGCGCCGACCGCCGGCAACTGGCCAAGCTCGCCTCCTACGGCGTGAACGGGGCGGGCTCGGTGCTGATCGTGGCACTGTTCGCCCAGACCGGCGGCCTGACCGGAGGCGAGATCGCGATCGCCGGCGGTACCGCGGCACTCAGCCAGAAGGTGCTGGAGGCGATCTTCGGCGACCAGGCGGTTCGCTCGCTGGCCGCCCGGGCCCGGGACGCGCTGCTGAGCCAGGTCGACGGGCTGCTGGCTGAGGACGCCGACCGGTTCCGGCGGCTGCTGGCCGAGGGCAGCCCGCCATCCGGGGCGGCCGGCCGGCTCCGAGCCGCCGTGCACGCCGTCGAGGCCGCCCGAGCCGCGCAGGCCGGATCGTGAGCCGGCGGGCCCCGGAGCTCGGCGCTCGGCTCGAGGCGCTCGGCCGGGCGGTCGGACTGGCCGAGCGCCGCTGCGACCCGCAACTGCTGGCGCCGGCCCGGGCGCTGCTGGTCCGGGCCGCCACCCGCCGCCGGCTGTCCCCGGACAGCACCGTGGTGGCGCTGGCCGGCGGCACCGGCAGCGGCAAGTCCAGCCTGTTCAACGCCCTCACCGGTGAGCTGCTGGCCCCGACCGGGGTCCGCCGGCCGACCACCAGCCGGTCCCGGGCGGCCCTCTGGCCGGCGGCTCCGGCGGCAAGCGGGGCCGGGGTCGAGGAACTGCTGGACTGGCTCGAGATCCGCGATCGGCACGTCCTGACCACCGCGGCGGACGGCGCGGGGCTGGCCGGGCTGGTGCTGGTGGACCTGCCGGACTTCGACTCGACCGCCGCGGCCCACCGGCTGGAGGCCGAGCGGATGACCGGCGTGGTGGACCTGCTGGTCTGGGTCCTCGATCCGCAGAAGTATGCCGACGCGGCGGTGCACCGGCGCTACCTGCGGCCACTGGCCGGGCATCGCGACGTGATGATGGTGGTGCTCAACCAGATCGACCGCCTCGAGGAGGACGCCGCCGACAGCTGCCGGCCGGACCTGATCCGGCTGCTCGCCGACGACGGCCTGGCGGGGGTTCCGGTGCTCGCCACCTCCGCCGCCCGCGGCGACGGCCTGCCGCAGTTGCGGGCCGCGCTCGCCGAGCGGGTCAGCACCAGCCAGGCGGCCACCGCGCGGCTGCAGGCCGACCTGGACGACGCGGTGGCCGCACTCGACCCGCTGTGCTCGCCGGCCCCGGCCGGCAAGGGCGGCCGGAACGCGGCCCGCGATGAGGAGCGGCTGGTGCAGGCGCTGGCGGTCGCGGCGGGGGCCGGACCGGTTGCCGACGCCGCCGGCCGTTCCTACCGGATGCGCGCGATCGCCGGCGTGGGCTGGCCGCTGACCCGCTGGCTGGCCCGGCTGCGGCCGGATCCGCTGCGCCGGCTGCACCTGGGCTCGGACTCGGCGGGACTCAGCTCCCGGCCGGCCGCCACCGGTGCGCAGCGTGCCCAGGTCTCCAATGCCGTCCGCGAGCTGATCCGCGAGCGCAGCCGCGGCGTGGCTCCGGCCTGGCAGGCCTCGGCCACCGCGGTGCTCGAGACTCGCCAGCAGGAGCTGCCCAATCAGCTCGACCAGGCGGTGCGCTCGGCCCGGCTGTCGCACACCGACCGGCCGGCCTGGTGGGCGGTGGTGCGCGGGCTGCAGCTGCTCTGGTTGCTGGCGGCGGTCACCGGACTGGTCTGGCTGGCCGTGCTCGCGGTGTTCGCCTACCTGCAACTGCCCGGCCCCAGCCTGCATCTCGGCCGGGCGCCGGTGCCGACGCTGCTGCTGGTCGGCGGGTTGCTACTGGGGCTGCTGACCTCGATGCTGGCCCGTCCCTTCATCAGCGCGGGCGCCGCGCGCAGGCGCGCCCGGGCCCGCCGCTCCCTGGACGCCGGGGTCCGGCAGGTGGCCAAGGACTCGGTGCTGGCCCCGCTGGACGCCGAACTCGAGGCTGCCACCGCGTTCTGCCAGGCATTGGCCGCAGCGCGGCGCTGAATGGCTGCAAGGCACTGTTGGGAGAGAAGTCACCGGTCATTCCTTGATCGATATCCGGCCTCGGATAAAGATCGTTCCTGAATCTTTCTTGAGAATGGGATGCCACTTTCCAGTGGCATCGATTCCGGCTGTCAGCGGTCGATAACAGCTGGCTCAGGTGAAGGTAATCCCTCTTGCACCGATGTGTTTGGAATTGCCATTCCGGTGCGTGAAGATCTTTAAGAATAAATGCCCCGGGAGGCTATTTTCGGCGATATTCCTGCAGTACGTTACCTGCCGTCCACCCACTCATAGGAGCGCGCCATGCGTCGTGGAAACCAATGGTCGGTAAGCGCAGCAGCAGCACTTGCAACAACAGCAACAGTGCTGGTGCTGAACCTCCCCGCCGCGCAAGCGGCGGTGCCGGTGACACAGATCATCACCGACCCGTTCACCAACACCACCAGCCAGCACAAGACGGCGGTGGAGCCTGACACCTTCGCCTTCGGTAGCACGATCATCGCGGCCACCCAGGTCGGTCGGTTCAACGACGGCGGCGGCTCCGACATCGGCTACTCGACGAGCACTGACAGCGGCGCCACCTGGACCCAGGGCACGCTGCCTGGCATCACCAACAACAACGGCGGCACCGGCAGCTTCCAGCGGGTCAGCGACCCGAGCGTGGCCTACGACGCCCTGCACAACGTCTGGCTGATCTCCACGGTCCCGATCACCTCCGCGGTGACGGTGACGAACGTGTTCGTCAGCCGCTCGACCGACGGCGGTCTTACCTTCGGCAACCCGGTGACGGTGGCGGCGGGCAGCACCAGCTTCGACAAGAACTGGACCGTCTGTGACAACAACGCCACCAGTCCCTTCTACGGCCACTGCTACACCGAGTACGACGACAACGCCGATGGTGATCGGCTGAAGATGTCGACCTCGACCGATGGCGGCCTGACCTGGGGCGTGGGCAAGAACACCGCCAACAACGCCACCGGACTGGGCGGCCAGCCTCTGGTCCAGCCCAACGGCACCGTGATTGTGCCGGCGTCCAACGCCTCGGAGTCCGCCATCATCGCCTGGCGCTCCACCGACGGCGGTGCCACCTGGTCCTCGACGGTGACGGTGGCGGCGGTGGCCGACCACACCCCGGCGGGAAACCTCCGCTCCGGTCCACTGCCGACCGCTGAGATCGACGCGGCCGGCAAGGTCTACGTCGCCTGGCAGGACTGCCGGTTCCGCAGCGGCTGCAAATCCAACGACATCGTCTACTCCACCTCGACCAACGGCACCACCTGGACCGCCGTCACCCGGGTGCCGATCGATGCCACCACCAGCGGGGTCGACCACTTCATCCCCGGCCTGGGCGTGGACCCGTCCACCTCGGGCGCGACGGCCAAGCTGGGCCTGACGTACTACTTCTACCGCACGGCCAGGTGCGGCACCTCCTGCCAGCTCGAGGTCGGCTACATCCAGTCCAACAATGGTGGCTCCACCTGGAGCACGCACACCGACGTGGCCGGGCCGTTCGCCATCTCGCTCTGCCCGAACACAACTCAGGGCCGGATGGTCGGCGACTACATCTCCACCTCCTGGATCAGCGGCAAGGCGATCGGCGCGTTCGCGATCGCCAAGACCCCCAGCGGCGGCTTCGCCTTCGACCAGGCGATCTACGTGCCGGCAACTGGCTTCACCGCGGCGGCGGGTTCGTTTGTCGCCACCTCCAGCGGCGACCACGCCATTCCGGGTGCGGCCTCGGATCACGCCAACCCACGGTCGCCGATTCGCAACCGGTAATTCTGTTTCATCCCCTGACCAGGGACGGGCGGCCGTCGACCACTACGGTGGTCGGCGGTCGCTCGGCTTTGTTCCCGAGGTGCCATTCTCGGTTGCTCTCCGTCCTCGCGCCCGGTTATCGCGCATGCGCCGCGAATTCTTCGGAAATGCGATCAAGAATCAGGGCCTGTTCCGAGGCCGGCACCGTCCTCTCGCCCGGTTCCACACATGCATTTCCTTGTCATGCATTTCTGGACCGACCCGGTGCGCGAAAGCAGAACTGACAGACCTTGCCAGACCCACCAGCATGGTCGACATTCGCGGCCTTGCCCTACGGCCGCCATCGCCAGGACCCGCGAGCAGGCTCTGACTCGTAACCGTCCGTCCGGGGATTGCCCGAGCACACCCGGGTGCTGCCGGCGTTTGCCTGGGCGCGGTTCCGCCACCGCACGTCGGGTGCCACTATCGCCGTGGACCGATGTCCGCGCTCGCCGCGCCAGCGGTTTTGACTGGCGGCAGCCGCTGGAAATCTTGCTCAATTCTTGAGGTTTCGACCGCGAACCAGCCGCCGTGCCGAAATCATTTTAGAAAGATGTGAGTGTTAGCCGCTCGAGACCCGGTAGCCCCTACCGCGCAAGCAAAAACTCGATCGCACGGTGACTACCCGATGCCTTCGGCGCGCTACGGACAACAGCAGTCATAGCTGAAGAACATCCCGTTCGAGTGCTATTCCCGAGGGCCTTTCTGCAGTACGTTGCCTCCGTCCGTCACACGCCCTGAGAAGGAGCACTTATGCGCCCTAACCGTTGGTCATTACGAACTACCGCAGCAGTAGCAGCGACTGCGTCGGTGATGATGCTGAACCTGCCGGCCGCACACGCGGCGGTGGCGCTGACGCAGATCATCACCGACCCGTTCACCAACAGCACCAGCCAGCACAAGACCGAGGTCGAGCCCGACACCTTCGCCTACGGCAGCACCATCATCGCCGCGGCCCAGAGCGGCCGGTTCAACGACGGCGGCGCCTCCGACATCGGCTGGTCCCGCAGCACCGACAACGGCGTGACCTGGACGCAGGGCACCCTGCCCGGCATCACCACCCAGAACGGCGGCAGCTACCAGCGGGTCAGCGACGCCAGCGTCGCCTACGATGCCCTGCACAACGTCTGGATGATCTCCTCGATCCCGATCACCTCCTCGGTCACCGTGCCGGTGGTGTTCGTCAGCCGGTCGACCGACGGCGGGGCCACCTGGGGCAACCCGGTCACCGTCGCCAGTGGCAGCACCAGCTTCGACAAGAACTGGACCGTCTGCGACAACAACGCCAGTAGCCCCTACCGAGGCCACTGCTACACCGAGTTCGATGACAACGCCGACGGTGACCGGCTCAAGATGTCCACCTCCACCGACGGCGGCCTGACCTGGGGCGCGGCCAAGAACACCGGCAACAACGCCACCGGCCTCGGCGGCCAGCCGGTCGTGCAGCCCAACGGCACTGTGATCGTGCCGTCGGCCAACGCGTCGGAGTCGGCCATTCTGGCCTGGCGCTCGACCGACGGCGGCGCCACCTGGAGTTCGACCGTCACGGTGGCCACGGTGGCCGACCACGCGCCGGCCGGCAGCCTGCGCTCCGGCCCGATGCCGAGCGCCGAGATCGACGCGGCCGGCAAGGTCTACGTCGCCTGGCAGGACTGCCGGTTCCGGACCGCCTGCAAGTCCAACGACATCGTCTACTCCACCACGACCAACGGCACCACCTGGACCGCCGTCACCCGGGTGCCGATCGACTCGACCACCAGCGGCGTGGACCACTTCATCCCCGGCTTGGGCGTCGACCCGGCCACCTCAGGCACCACCGCCAAGCTCGGCCTGACCTACTACTTCTACCGGACGGCAGCGTGTGGAACGAGCTGCCAGCTGGAGGTCGGCTACATCCAGTCCAACGACGGTGGTACCACCTGGAACGCGCACACCGACGTGGCAGGGCCGTTCAGCATCTCGCTGACTCCCAACACCACCCAGGGCCGGATGGTCGGTGACTACATCTCCACCTCCTGGATCGGTGGCAAGGCGATCGGCGCGTTCGCGGTCGCAAAGACCCCCAGTGGCTCGGCCTTCGACCAGGCGATCTATGTACCGGCCACCGGCTTCACCGCCGCGGCCGGCTCGTTCGTGGCCACCTCATCGGGTGACCACGCCCTGCCGAACGCGGTCTCCGACCACGCCTCACCCAAGTCGGCGATCCGCAACCAGTAGTTCCCGCGCTCTCACCAGCAAGGACGGGCGGCCGCCGACCATCGCAGAGATGGTCGGCGGTCGCTCCGCTTTGTCTGGCCGGTCCGCTTGGTTTCCAGGACCGCGTCAGTGCTGGCGTGCGACGAACACCGCGACGGTCCGGCCCGGCACGGTGAACGCTCCGGTGCGAGAGTCGAACCGCGCGCCGCGCACCACCCGGTCCGAGCCACCGGCCTGAATCGGATCCAGCGCGTAGTGCCGGCCGGCCAGCCCGGTCACCGTCTGAGTGGTGGCCTGCGGCGTCGCGTTGAACACCACCACCAGGCCTGTCAGCTTGCGGTCGACGTCGCGGCCCACGGTGTCGTCGATGCGCATGGTGATCACCCCCGGGGTCGCGTTCGGCCCGCTGTTCGGGAAGCTCAGCTTCTGCTGGATCAGCGCCGCGGTACCCAGGTGGAACAGCGGGGTGCTAGCGCGCAGCCGCAGCAGCGTTTCCGATTGGTCCAACGCGGAAAAGATGTCGGCGCGCGCCGGCTTGAGCGCGGGGTCGGCCAGCAGCGGCTTCTCATACGGCCACATCGCGGAGTTCGACGCCGCCGGCGGCAGCCCCCGGCCGAAGCCGTTGGTGGCGTAGGACCAATCCAGGACGTTGAACCAGTCGCCGGAGTTGTAGCTGTTGCTGTCGAAGGACTTGCTGCGCAGGTTCTCGGTGCCGGCCTGCCAGAACGACACCCCCTGCGACAGCGCGGTGGTGGCCAGCGAGAGGGTCTGCATCCGGATCCGGTCGGCCATCGTGGTCGGCTGCGGCAGCTTCAGCGCCAGCGTGTCGTACAGGGTCTGGCCGTCGTGGGCGTCGACGTAGGTGATGGCCTCCTGCGGATCGGCGGTGTAGCCGGCCGGCGAGCCGTTGTAGTCGACCCCGGCACCGGTCACCGAGTGCCCGGCGGCATCGACGAACCGGTAATCGGAGAGGTTGCCGGTCAGGCCGACCTTGATCAGGTCCTCGTCGTGCAGAAGGGTGGCCTTGCGGGCGGCGGCGTCGCCGTTGACCGGGTCGCCGTTGGGATCGGTGTACTGCCCGCTGCCGAAGCCCTGGATGCGCGGGTTGGTGTCGAACGGGCCGCCGCCGCGCACCGCGTCGCGCAACCGGTCGTTGAAGGTGCCGACCCCGGTGCCGGCCATGTTCGCCTGGGTGGCCGTCACGAACAGCGCGTTGCCGGCGGTCTCGCCGAAGTCCCAGCCTTCGCCGTAGAGGTAGATCTTGCGGCCGTCGACCCCGTCCTCGGCCTTGGTGAGCCTGTTCAGCGCGGCCCGGACGTCGAGGATGTTCTGCTTGGGATGAAAGCCCATCAGGTCGAAGCGGAAGCCGTCCACCTTGTACAGCTTGGCCCAGGTGACGACGGAGTCCACCACCAGCTTGCCCATCATGGTGTGCTCGGTCGCGGTGTCGGGGCAGCACGAGGCGGTCTGCACCCGGCCGGTGGCGTCCAGGCGGTGGTAGTAGCCGGGCACGATCCGGTCCAGGTCATTGGTGCCCGTCTGGCCGGCGTCGGCAGTGTGGTTGTAGACCACGTCCAGCACCACCCGCAGGTGCTGCCGGTTCAGCGCGGCGACCATGGCGCGGAACTCCCGGGTCCGGCCGGCGCCGTTCGGGTCGGTGGCGTAGGACCCTTCCGGCACCGTGTAGTGCATCGGGTCGTAGCCCCAGTTGTAGCCGTCGGTGTCGGCGACCGCGGTGGTGCAGGCCTGCTGGCGGTCGCTGTCGGGCGGGTAGGAGGCCAGGTCGCACGGCGGGTTCTGCCACGCCGACTTGTCCTCGTTGACCGACCGGGACGCGAAGTCGAAGCTCGGCAGCAGGTGCACGGTGGTCAGGCCGGCCCGGGCCAGCGAGCGCAGGTGCCGGACGGCGTTGCTCGAGGTGTCGGTGAAGGCGCGGAAGGTGCCCCGGTCGGCGGCCGGCACGGTGGGATCGCCGATCGAGAAGTCCCGCACGTGCAGTTCGGTGATCGACTGGTCCTCGGGCTTGGGCAGCGCCGGCTTGGCCAGCCGCGACCAGCCGGCCGGCTTCAGCGCCGGATCGCTGAGGTTGACCAGCAGGCTGCGGGTGGAGTTGGCGGACAGGCCGACGCTGTACGGGTCGGTGACCAGGTTCTGCTCGACCTTGCCGGTCTCGGAGACGTAGACGCTGACCTCGAACAGGTAGTAGTCGCCGCGCCAGCCGCGCGGACCGGTCACGCTCCACACCCCGTCCCGGTCGCGGGCCAGCCGGATCCGGGCGACCGGGGTGGTGCCGGTGGCGTCGGGGTAGACCAGGACGGAGACGTCCTGCGCGGTCGGTGCCCACAAGGCGAGGTTGGGGCGCCCCGCGAGGGTCCAGCCGATGCCCAGCCGGCGATGCGCCGCGCCGGCGTACAGATCGTCGAGCACGCCGGGAAGCTGCAGCCCGGCGCCGTCGACCAGCCGGCCGGTGGAATCGAAGGCGGCCACCGCCACCTGGCCGGTGAGGATGCTCGGCAGCAGGCCGAGGTACTGATCCGGAATCCGCAGCGCGCCCAGGGCGGCCTGGGCGGGGAACTTCGCCTTCACCGAGGCCGGCAGGCCGTTCGGGTTGTAGGTCAGCGGCAGGTAGTTGCCGCCGGTGACACCGGTCTCGTCGACGCCGAGGCCGCCGTTGCGGGCGTAGTACAGCCGGTAGCTGCGCTGGCCGGCCGAGGCACCCAGCGCCCAGCCGATGTCGCGCCGGGACAGCCAGTACGCGGTGGGGGTGGTGAGATCGACGGTCGCCGCCGCTCCGGTCAGCACCGTCAGCAGGTGGCTGACGGAGTCGAAGCTGAAGCTGATCGCCTCACCGGCGCTGGTGACCTTGAACGCGATGTTGGCCCCGCCGGGCGCTCCGCCGGCGCCGTAGTTGACGTCCCAGGACAGGCCGACGGTGGCCTTGACCTCGTAGCTGCCCGGCGGGATCGCGGTGGTGGTGAAGGTGTAGGTGCCGTCGCCGTCCGGGTCCTGCAGCCAGGAGGCCAGGCAGTCCGGCGACCAGTCGGCCGGGCAGCCCAGTTCGGACTGGAAGCTGCCGGCGGCCGTGACCATCGGGGTGTTGAGGTCATCGGTGACCCAGTGGGTGGCGTTGTCGTAGTAGAAGGTCACGTTCTTGCCGCCGGCCGGGACGGTGATCGCGATGTTCGCACCACCCTGGACGCCGCCCTTGCCGTAGTTGACGTCGAAGCTCTTGTTCAGCGCGGCCTTGTACTCGTAGCTGCCGGCCGG
>JAVEEO010000297.1 GCA_030840415.1 Pseudonocardiales bacterium
CGTTCCTACACTTTCTCAAAGTAATTCGCGGCGCCCCTCGATGAGGCCCGGCGCCCGCATGATCAACTGTTGCGCTGGAGCGGGCTGGGGCGGCCAGAGCCGCCCCAGCCCACCACGTTCGATCAGAATCTGACCGAGACCGAAACGGTAACCGTCCGGCTCTGCTCGCGGTTGCCACCGAGCGGGTTGTTGTGTACGACGCTCTTGCGCATGGAAATCACCCCCTCCCCTGCTGTCGATACCGAGTCATAAGCGGGCGCCTATGACGTAGTGACAGGAAGCGTCACTGTCCTCGGTCGGACGGCCTGTCATCGGGCACCCGAGGTCGCCGGCTCGGGCCGGCCGCCCAGCGCGGTTGCCACGAACTTCACCACGGCGCCGAGGGTTTCGACGAGCACGTCGACCTCGTAGCCCTCATGGCCAGACTTCGTCCAACTCAGTTCCATTTCGACTCCGAGCTCGCGCAGCCGATTCGCGTAGCTCTGCACCTGCTCGGGCGGGCACTTGGGATCGTCGGTCCCGGCCACCAGCAGGACGGGTGCGCGTACCTGCTCCAGATAGCTGGACGGCGACGACCGGGCATACGCCTGCGGCAGCTCATCGGGCGTGCCACCGAACAACGCGGTATCGAGCGCCCGCACGGCAGCGGTGGATCGGCCGAACGCGGCTGCGTAGTCGGCGATCGGATTGACAGCCGCGACCGCTCGCCAGAGTTCTGGCTGGACGCCGGCGGCCAGCAGGGCGAGATAACCACCCCAGGACTGCCCGCAGACAGCGACCTGGCCGGCACGCAGGATCCCGTCGTCGGTCAGGTACCGCAGGACCGCTGCGATATCGGCCAGCTGGGTGAGCCCGACGCCATCGCCGAAGTCCTGCCGCCATGCCTGCCCGTATCCGGTGGAACCCCGGTAGTTCGGCCGGATCACCGCGCACCCGATGCTGAGGAATACCGAGACCATGGGGTCATAGGCGTCCATCGCCGCCTCGAACGGGCCGCCGTGCAACAGGAAAACCCCCGGATGCGGCCCCGGAGACTCAGGCACCGCCACCAGCGCGTGCACCCGCCCGTGTTCCGTCGGCACCCAGACGTCCTCGCGACGCCCCGGATGGCGATCCTCCACACCGTGTGCACCGGGCAAACGCAACCCGGAGCCGGTGAGCAGCCGCGGCGGCCGGGTGCTGTCGGTCCAGACGTAGTGCAGGTCACCGTCCGGCTGCACCGCAGCAGCCAGGATGCTGCCGGGCGGCGTCTCGAGCGCGGTGAGGCGACGCGCGGTCAGGTCCGCAACCTGCAGCACGCTGCGGGCGTGCCGGTCCTGGCGAACCAGCACCCGCTGGCCGTCGGGGTACCAGCTCACCGCGATCTCGGTGTCGAACTCGCACCACTCCAGCACCGACAGGCCGTCCTCCGGCGTCCAGATCGCCAGCCGGTATCCGGTGAGCGTTTGTACCGCCAACAGCAGGCGATCCGCGCCCGCCGGAGCGAAGCCGGCGGCCCACAGCCGGTGCGGCGAGCCGGCCAGTTCGGTGACGGAGCCCGTCTCGGCGTAGATCACCACCACCGCGTTCGGAGCATCCGGCTCACCAGCCAGCACCACCAGTCCGGCCGAGGACGAGACGTCCACCAGCTGGCCGTAGTCCTCCTGTTTCCTCAGCAGCTCGATCGGGCGGCCGGGCCGGCGCCGGTAGACGGCCAGCCCTCGCTCGTCGCTGATCCCAGCCACTACCGTCCCGTCGAGGGCCATCGCCAGGCCAGCGGGCCGGCCGGCGGGCAAGCCGGCGGGCTGGGCCGCGGCGCTGCCGTCGAAGGGCTGTACCCGCCAGCTGCCGATTCCGTTGAACTCGTTGTCGAACCACCACACCTGCTGTCCGTCGGGCTCGATCGCGCAGGTGACGGTGCCTTGCGCCCGATCGGTGAGCTGACGGGAGGCACCCGACTCGGTGTCCCAGCTGAAGATCTCGCACCGGCCGTCGGCGTCGCCCACGTAGACGCCGCGGTGCGGCGCCAGCTCGGCGAAGGCCGGCGTCTCGGGAAAGAAGACGTTCACACTCACGTCCATGCGCTCAGCCACCCACCGTGGTGGGCACCCGGTCGTGACCGGTCCCCTGGCCGGAGGCCGAGCGCAGCTTGTGCATGCTCAGCGTGGCGTAGAGGGCCAGCACCGCCAGCCCGGCCGCGAACAACAACGCCACCGCGCCGGGGTGCCGCCAGCTCACCAGCAATCCCGCCAGCAGCGGAGCCAGCGCGCCGGTGCCCTCGGCCGCCGTGCTGAGTGCGGTACCGACCCGTCCCTGCATGCCGTCCGGGGTCAGGAGAATGGCCCGAGACTGAAAGACAATGCTCAATGCCGGCGTCAGGAAGGAGATGACGCCGAGTGCCAGGCCGCCGGTCCAGGTGGCCGACACGACGGCCGGAAGTACCAGGACGGCCGCGATCGCCCAGGACACCGCGACAACCAGCAGGTTCACCCGGACGCGACGCAACACCCTGGGAGCAACCAGCGCTCCGACCAGGCCGGCGCAGCCGGCAGCGGTGAGCATCAGCCCGATCGCACCTGCGGAGGTACCCCGCAAGCGCGCCACCAGGACGACCTCCAGGAAGAGGGCACCGATGATCAAATTCACCCCGGCAGCCCACAGCACCACGAAGCGGAGGAACGAGTTCGTCCACATGAACCTGGCTCCGGCGCCGAGTTCGGTGCGCAGCGACCGAGCCGCCGGCTCGCTGGCACTGTCGCTGTGGGGCCCGAGGTCGGAGCGGATACCCCTGATGAACACCGCGGCCACCACGTAGGACAGCGCATCGGCGAGGAACGGTGCCCAGGCAGTGAGCTGGAAGAGCGCACCGCCGAAACCGGGTCCGGCCAGCTGGGCTCCCTGCTCGCGGGCCTGCAGCAAGCCGAGCGCACCTTGGGGGTCATCGGGCGGCAGGATGGCGCGCATCGAGCCGGATGCCGCCGCGGCGAAGACGGCGGTAGCAAATCCCTCTACCGCGACGCTGGCGAACAGCACGGGCCAGGAGGCAGAGCCAGTGGCAACGGTCACCGCTATGACGGCCATCGCCAGCGCCGACACCAGCGCGCCACCGACCATCAGCCCCCGCCGGGAATGGCGATCGGCGTAGACCCCGGCGATCGGGGCCACGCCCACCTTGACGCCCGCGCCCACCGATCCGAGCACCCCGGCCAGCAGAGGCGAACCGCCCAGGCTGAGCACCAGGATCGGCAGCACCACGCTGGAGGCATGGGAGCCCAGCCTGCTGATGGCGCCACCGACCCAGAACCGGCGGAAGTCTCGTCGCCGAACAGGGTCGCCGGCCGGCAGCGGGGGGTGCATTGCGGCTCCGCGGGGGTGAGGGTGGCGTGAAGCATAAAAACCTGATCTGACGACAATCAAGAGATAACCGGGTATTGCCTCTAAACTGCTCCATAGCAACAAATCGCTTACCGCACAAGGCAATCGTGGAATTCATGGGGAGATCGAGAGGTAGCGAGCGGCCCGCGGCCCCGACCGCGGG
>JAVEEO010000325.1 GCA_030840415.1 Pseudonocardiales bacterium
AGCGGCAGCGAGAACGAGATCTGCGGCAGGATCAGCGCCTGGTAGGTGCCCAGCCAACCCCAGTTCGCGAACAGCTGGAACAGCGGCGTCAGGATCGCCACGCCGGGGAACATCGATGCGCCGAGGATGGCGGCGAGGATGGCGCCCTTGCCCCGGAACGACAATCGGGCCATCGCGTAGCCGGCGAACACCCCGATCGTCATGGCCAAGAAGGTCACCACGGAGCCGATCAACACGCTGTTGACCAGCGACCTGCCGAACTTGTTGTCGGTGGTGTTGAAGGCGTACTTGAAGTTCGACCAGCTCAGGTGGGTGAACCACGGCGTGGTGTCGAAGGTGTAGGCGGTGTTGCGGAAGGCCAGCACCAGCATCCAGTAGAACGGCGCCATACACCAGACGATGATCAGGGCGATGACGCCCAGGGTGGCGAAGTTTCCAGCGCTGAAGCGGCGCTTGGGCAGGGTAGCCGGCGCCTCCGTCTGAATCGCCGCGGTTGAGGTCGAGCCATGTGCGACGGCAGTCATCTCACTTACCGCCCTTTCCCGGAGTGCCGACGATATTGGCATTGAACAGTTTCACCATGCCGAGCGCGATGGCGAAGATGAAGATGAAGGTGATCGTGGACAGCGCCGAGGCCGAGTAGACGCCGCTGTGCAGCTGATTGACCACCAGGACCGAGACCGTGGTGGTGCCGTTGGCGCCACCGGTGAGGATCTTGGGCAGGTCATACATCCGCAGCACGTCCAGGGTGCGGAAGATGACCGCCACCGCCAGCGCCGGCTTGACCAGCGGCAGGGTGATCTTGACGAAGCGCTGCCAGGCGTTGGCGCCGTCGACCTTGGCGGATTCGTAGATGTCGGCGCTGATGCCCTGCAAGCCGGCCAGGATCAGCAGCGCGATGAACGGCGTGGTCTTCCAGACGTCGGCGATCACGATCGCCGACCGGGCCGGCCATTTCTCACTCGTCCACGCGTAGTGGGTGCCGAGCAGCTTGTTCAGCACGCCCTGCGGGTCGAAGACCACCTGCCAGAGCTTGGCGGTGACCGCGGTCGGGATGGCCCACGGAATGAGGATGGCGGCCCGCACCAGCGCCCGGCCCCGGAAGGCCCGGTTCATCATCAGCGCGAAGATCATGCCGATCACGGTCTCGAGGAGCACCGTGACCACCGTGAAGCCGACGGTCACGCTGATCGAGCCCCAGAACTGCGAGCCGAGGGTTCCGGTCGGGCAGGTGATGGTCTTGCCGGCGCCGGACGGGCACTGTTGCAACAACCAGTGCTTGTAGTTGGTGAGACCGGTCCAGGCACCAGCGGGTTCGAGCAGCCCGGTGGTCGGGTTGAGCTTCTGATTGTCGGACAGGAACGAGTTGTAGATCGCCTTGACGATGGGATAGCCGACGATCAGGCCGAGCAGCGCGATGGTCGGTGCGACCAGCATCCACGCCAGACGTCCCTCGCCAGTCTTGATCTTGTTCCGTTTGGTTCCAGGCGTGGCGGGCGGGGCCGTGGCGGTGCTCTCCGCTGCCGGTTCGGCGAGGGTCATGGAGCCTCCTCAGGCTATGACATCCCAGGGTGTCCGTGGGGATCAGCTTCCCATTGTTAGGGAATCTGTTTCGCGAACCGGCGGAGCGGCAGCGGTGCGGCTGAGTCCGCCGGTTCGCGAAGGGTGGAACAGGTCAGCCCGCGGTGGCGGACTGGATTGCGGCCTGAAGGCTCTTCAGAGCGCTGTCGACCGAGGTCGTTCCTTGGATCGCGGCATAGACGTTGGTCTCGATGGCCTCGGTGACCGCGGGGTAGAACGGCGTGACCGGACGCGGCACCGCGTTCTCGATGCTCTTCTGCAGCACCGGCAGGTACGGGAACTTGGCCACCAGCGCCTGGTCGGTGTAAAGCGAGGTCAGCACCGGTGCGTTGGAGCCCTGAGTCAGGTTGTAGGACTGCACGGCATCGGACTCGACGAACTTCAGGAAGTCCAGCGCGGTCGCCTTGTACTTGGAGTACGAGCTGATCGCGACGCTGTGGCCACCCAGGCTGGATGCGCCGACGCCCTTCGGGCCGGGCAGCGGTGCGATGTCGAACTTGCCGGCGACCTTGGAGCCGGTGCCGGCGAGGATGGCATCGGCGTACGGCCAGTTACGCATGAACATCAGCTGGCCGGCCTGGAAGGCGTTCAGGCTCTGGGTCTCCTGGAAACCGAGCGCCTCCTTGGGGATGTAGCCCTGCTTGAAGCCGTTGACCAGGAAGTTCAGCCCGGCGGTCGCCTCGGGCGTCTCGACGTTGGGGGTCTTGCCGTCGTCCTTGACGATCTGGCCGCCCGCGGAGTTGATCGCCTCGGCCGCGTTCACGGTCAGGCCCTCATACTTGGCGAACTGGCCGGCATAGCAGGCCGGCTTGGGCCCGGTGATGGTCGTCGAGGTCTTGCCCTGGCAGTCGGCGATCATCTCGTCCCAGGTGGTGGGCGCCTTGGAGACCAGGTCCTTGCGGTAGTACAGCAGGCCACCGTCGGAGGCGTACGGCGCGGCGTAGAGCTTGCCGTTGTAGGTCGCGGCCTTGACGGTCGGGCCGAGCAGCTTGTCGGTCGGCAGGGCGTACTTGCCCTCCAGCGGGACGACCCAGCCCTTGGCTGCGAACTCCGCGGTCCACACGACGTCGACGGTCACCACGTCGTAGCCGGGGTCCTTGGCCTGGAAGTGCTGTTCGAGGTCGGACAGCTGCTGGTCGGCCTGGTCGGACTGCTGCTTGATCGTGACCTTCTCGTTGGCGTGATCCTTGTTCCACGCATCGGCAAGGTGCGGCATCAGGCCGCTGTTGTCCTTGCCCGTGACGAAGGTGATCGGGCCGCGAGCATCAGCGCCCGAGCTCGACCCGGTTCCCGACTTGTTACCACTGCTGCCGCAGCCGGCCAGTACCACGACCGCGCTGAGCAGGGAGACCGCACCGATGGCGACCTTTGGACTCATTAAAACTGTCCTTCCGACGAGGATACTTAAGCGCTTACAGTCAACTGAGAATGACATCGAACACATTCGTTGCCGAGGGTCGGCTGGCCAAAGATACGTAACCGTTACCTCCTCGCCATCCGACGTACCACCTTTATACCGATCATGTCAGGCCCGCCGTATTCGGCGCGCCTCGAGTTGATTGCCGATGCTGTTCAACTGGGCCAGCGCGCGCGGTTTGGCGGTCGGGCGCGACGGCTGCAACAGCGAGGGCGGCACGTCCACATAGCTTCCGTCGTGGCGCACGAACCGGATGCTGGCAGCGCCGCGCACGTCCGGGACCACCTCCACCCGGGCGATCTCCGACCAGGGCAGCCAGGCCGGTCGCAGCAGATAGCGCACCAGCACGCCGTCGTCGTCGACCACCAGGCACATCCGCAGCGCGGCCACCGCCATGCCCAGCGCCAGCGCCCCCAGGGCGAGCGTCACGACGCGCACCGTCTGCGAGGGATGGCCGTAGATGTTGAGCGCGGCCGAGCCGCACACCAGCAGCATCAGCAGTGCCGGCTGATAGGGCGGTACCCGCCAGGACAGCGGGTTCTCGGTGCCCGCCGCCGGTCTGACCACCTCGCGATCGACCATCTTTGGAGTCTAGGACCGCTGCCGCGGTCAGCGGCAGAGCGCATACCCAAATTCGACGCGGGTATGTTACAAACCCCGGCCGATTCGATCTGGAGTGCACGGTTCGGCCGAGTTCGGGCGTCAACCGCGGGAGGCGGTCGTGACCAACAGTCAGGCCAGTTGGTGGCAATCGGCCGTGGTCTACCAGATCTATCCGCGCAGCTTCTGCGATGCCGACGGCGACGGCATCGGTGACCTGGCCGGCATCCTGGTGAAGCTGGACTACCTGCAGCGGCTCGGCGTGGACGTGCTGTGGCTGTCACCGATGTTCCCCTCGCCGCAGGACGACGCGGGCTATGACATCAGCGACTACACCGACGTCGACCCGGTGTTCGGTTCGCTGGCCGACTTCGACCGCTTGCTGGCCGAAGTGCACCGGCGCGACATGAAGCTGGTGCTCGACCTGGTGGTCAACCACACCTCCGACGAGCACCCCTGGTTCCAGCAGTCGGCCGGCGGCAAGGACGATCCGAAACGCGACTGGTACTGGTGGCGCGGTCCCCGGGCAGGCATGGCCGCCGGCGCGCCGGGTGCCGAACCGACCAACTGGGGCTCGGCATTCTCAGGCTCGGCCTGGGAGTTCGACGAGGCCAGCGGCGAGTACTACCTGCACCTGTTCTCCCGCAGGCAGCCCGACCTCAACTGGGAGAATCCGCAGGTCCGATCGGCCGT
Organism: Pseudonocardiales bacterium; assembly: GCA_030840415.1. Classification (GTDB taxonomy): domain Bacteria; phylum Actinomycetota; class Actinomycetes; order Mycobacteriales; family Jatrophihabitantaceae; genus Jatrophihabitans_A. Next base: position 4,292 of record JAVEEO010000325.1, read on the forward strand.
GTACGACATGATGCGGTGGTGGCTGGACCGCGGGGTGGACGGCTTCCGGATGGATGTCATCAACATGATCTCCAAGGATCCGCGGCTGCCGGACGGGCCGGTCCGGTCCGGCGGCTACGGCGACGGCTCGCCGTACTACGTCTGCGGGCCGCGCATCCACGAGTTCCTGCAGGAGATGTCGGCCCAGGTCTTCGCCGGCCGCACCGGGCAACTGCTGACCGTCGGCGAGATGCCCGGGGTGACCGTCGAGCAGGCCCGGCTGTTCACCGATCCCGCCCGGCACGAGGTCGACATGGTGTTCCAGTTCGAGCACGTGCAGATCGACCACGGCATCGACAAGTTCCACCCGATCGCCTTCCGGCTGATCGATCTCAAGGCCAGCCTCGGCCGCTGGCAGGCCGGCCTCGCCGAGGTCGGCTGGAACAGCCTGTACTGGAACAACCACGACCAGCCGCGGGTGGTGTCCCGCTTCGGCGACGACAGCGACCGCTACCGGGTCCGCTCGGCCACCATGCTGGCCACCGTGCTGCACCTGCACCGGGGAACCCCCTACGTCTATCAGGGCGAAGAGCTGGGGATGACCAATGCGCCGTTCGACTCGATCGCGGACTTCCGCGACATCGAATCGTTGAACTACTACGCGGCGGCGATGGCCGGCGAGGGTTCCGGCCATCCGGTGGCCGGGGATCCGCTGGAGGATCGGACGGCGGGCGGCACGGCATCGACCGAGCGCCGGCCGACCCCCGGCGCCGTCCGGCCGGACGAGGCCGAGGTGCTGGCCGCGCTGCGCAAGATGAGCCGCGACAACGCCCGCACCCCGATGCAGTGGACGGCTGGTCCGCAGGCCGGCTTCAGCTCGGTCGAGCCCTGGATCGGGGTCAATCCGAACCATCGCCAGATCAATGCCGAGGCCGAACTCGCCGACCCGGATTCGGTCTTCTCCCACTACCGCAAGCTGATCGAGCTCCGCCACGCCCATCCGATCGTGGCGCGCGGGGACTTCACCATGCTGCTGCCCGGCGATGAGCAGGTCTATGCCTTCCACCGGCAGTTGGACTCCGAGCAGTGGTTGGTGCTGGGCAACTTCAGCCCGGCTGTGGTGCCGGTGCCGCTGCCGGACGCACCGGACTGGGCGGCCGCCGAACTGCTGTTGGGCAACTATCGCGAGCCGGACCCGGCTGCCCCGGCGGCGCTGTCCCTGCGGCCCTGGGAGTGCCGGGTCTATCGCCGGACCGTGGGCTCGGGCTGACGCCGGTCCGGTTGAACCGCCGCTAGGGGCCGCAACTGGGCGTCCGGATCGCTGGCCAGCCGCCGCAGCAGCCGCAGCGGAACCGGCACCGATTGCGGGATCTGGGCCGCCACCGCCACGCTGCATCCCGGCTGTCCGGCCACCACGAAGTCGGCCTGGGCAGGGCCCACCGCCGGCAGCGGGGCGGCCCGGGCCGGGATCGGAGCGGCACCCGGCACGCACTGGGCCAGTGCCGAGACCTCCACGCCGGACGGGGTGCGCAGCACGATGGTGCTCTGCACCGTCCGGCCGGTAGCGGCATCGACGACCGCCACCGAGCTCACCACGGTCGCGTCCGGGAACAGCCGCCGGGCCAGCACGGCGAGCGGCTGGCCGGCGTCGGCGAGCACCTGGCACCGGGTGCCGCTGGGGCAGCCCATCGCGTCCGGGCCGGCCGGGGTGTAGGGCACCACCCGGTGGGTCAGCTCGATGACCCGGGTCCGGTGCTGCCACCACAGCGCCGCGATGACCAGCGCCGAACAGGCCAGCAGGATGGCCACGGCCACCAGCCAGGGCGGCACCACCCTCGGCCGCGATCCGGAGGGCGGCGGGCCGCCTGCCCCGGCGACCGGCGATGCGCCGTCGTCGGGCCGGATCGCGATCTCGTCGGCCCAACTGGTCGGCGGC
>JAVEEO010000363.1 GCA_030840415.1 Pseudonocardiales bacterium
CGGCTCGGCGGTCAGCTTCACGGTGACCACGTTGGCCGGGTACCCGACGGCGACCACGATGACCAAGACCGGCAGGCTGCCGGCCGGGGTGAGCTTCACCGACAACGGGAACGGGACCGCCACCATCGCCGGCACCGCGACCGCGTCCGGGGCGTTCACCATCACGATCACCGCCAGCAACGGGGCAAGCACCGACGCGACCCAGAGCTTCACGCTGACGGTGACCAAGAAGCCGGCGATCACCAGCGGCAACTCGGCGACGTTCGTGATCGGCAGCGCGGGCACCTTCTCGGTGACCACCACCGCCGGTTACCCGACCGCCACCACGCTGACCGAGACCGGCGCCCTGCCGTCCGGGGTGAGCTTCACCGACAACGGCAACGGCACTGCCACCATCGCCGGCACTCCGGCGGCCGGCACCGCCGGTAGCTACCCGCTGACGATCACGGCCAGCAACTCGGCAGGGTCCACCCAGCAGTCGTTCACCCTGACGGTCAACCCGGCGAACGCCTCGCCGGTGATCACCAGCGCCGACCACACGACGTTCACGGTCGGCTCGGCGGGCAGCTTCACGGTGACCACGGTGGCCGGGTACCCGACGGCGACCACGCTGACCAAGACCGGCACGCTGCCGGTCGGGGTGAGCTTCACCGACAACGGTGACGGCACCGCCACCATCGCCGGCACCCCGGCGGCCGGCAGCGCCGGCAGCTACCCGCTGACGATCTCGGCCACCAACGCCACCGGCACCCGTCAGCAGTCCTTCACCCTGACGGTGGTGCCGGCGAACGCCTCGCCGGTGATCACCAGTGCCGACCACGCGACCTTCGCGCTCGGCACCGCGGACAGCTTCACGGTGACCACCACGGCCGGGTACCCGACGGCGACCACGATCACCAAGACCGGCAGCCTGCCGGCCGGGGTGAGCTTCACCGACAACCACAACGGGACCGCCACTATCGCCGGTACCCCGTCGGTGGCCGGGGCCTTCACCATCACCATCACGGCCAGCACCGGCGCCAGCACCGACGCGACCCAGACGTTCACCCTGACCGTCAACGCGCCGCCGGTGATCACCAGCGCCAACACCGCCACGTTCACCTCGGACCTGGCCGGTCAGTCCTTCACGGTCACCACGACCGCCGGGTACCCGACGGCGACCACGCTGACCGAGACCGGTGCGCTGCCGGCCGGGGTGACGTTCACCGACAACCACAACGGGACGGCGACCATCGCCGGCACCCCGTCGGTGACCACCAGCACCGACTACCCGATCGTGATCAAGGCCAGCAACGGCATCGCGCCGGATGCCAGCCAGAGCTTCACGCTGAAGGTGACCAAGGTGGCCGCGGTGGCCCTGCCGTCCTCGAAGCCGAAGGCTGACGGCACCTTGGGCGGCGTGCCGTCGAAGGTCTACGTCAACCAGGTGCTCACGGTGACCGGTACCGGCTACAAGCCGGGGGCGCCGATCGAGATCGGCTGGTACTACAGCAGCAGCGGCAAGGTGACGAAGCTGACGGTGCTCGCCCACGGCTTCGCCGACGCCGCCGGGAAGTTCCGCATCCCGGTCACGGTGGCCAACAACACCGGTTCCAAGACGGTGATGTCGGCCGGCATCGGCTCCAACGGCAAGGCGCGCTACCTGGGCGCCGACACGGTGGTCAACCCGCCGCTGACCAGTTCCCTGCTGATGGGCGTGCCGTTGACGACCACGGTCGGAAACTCGTTGACGGTCAGCGGTTCCGGCTACCAGCCGGGCACGTCGATCGAGATCGGCTGGTACCTGCCGCAGACCGTTCTCGGCCACACCCTCGCTGACGCCGCTGGAAAGTTCCGCGCCACCGTCGCGCTGCCGGCGGACCAGACCGGGCTGAAGGCGCTCTACGCCGCGGGTCTCGGCTCCAACGGCAAGGCCCGGTACATGGTCGCTCCGACGCTGGTCAAGGGCCGCTCCTCGACCAGCACCGGCCACACCACCCAGCCGATCGGAGGCACCGGCACGGGCGGCACCGGCACCAGCACCGGTGGCGGCGGGCTGGCCAACACCGGCCTGACCGACCAGCGGATCTCAGCCGCCTCGGCGGGGGCGCTGGCCCTCACCGGGTTCGCGCTGATGATGATCGGTCGCCGGCGGCGCGAGGAGGACAAGTAGCAGGCAGCACTCGGCCAACGCCGGTTCGGGCGGTGACAACCTGAACCGATCCGGCTGATCCGGGAAGTCGACCCGGCCCGCACCAGCGGGCCGGGTCGATGCCTTTTCAGTGCCTTTTCAGTGCCGTTCCCGCCGCCAGCGGCCGCACGCCAGCAAACGGCGGTGGCGGCCGGGAGCGGCTGAGGAAAATCGGTTGCGGGCAGGTCTAGCGTTGACAAATCGTGAGTGACGATCCGCTGCTGGTTGCCGAACGACGACACCTGGACGAGTCGCTGGCCTGCCTGGAGCAGATGCGCGAGGCCGCCCAGCGGATCGCCGACTACGGCGTGGATGCCCTGGCCAGCGAGGGCCTGGGCCGGCTGCGGGCCGACCGGCTGCGGCAACTGTCGGCCGACGGTTCGGCGCCGCCGTTCTTCGGCCGCACCGACCGGGACCCCGACGACCAGCACCCGGCCGGCGAGGTGTTCCATATCGGCCGCCGGCACATCCGCGACAGCTCCGGCGACCCGATGGTCATCGACTGGCGGGCGCCGATCGCCCGGCCGTTCTACCGGGCCAGCACCGCCGACCGGCAGGGCGTGCGGCTGCGGCGGAGGTTCGGCTTCGCCGACGGGCGGCTGACCTCGTTCGAGGACGAACACCTCGACGCCGGCGAGGAACTGGGCCTGGCCTCGCACCTGCTGCGGGACGAGATCGAACGGCCCCGGGTCGGTCCGATGCGCGACATCGTGGCCACCATCCAGCCCGACCAGGACGAGCTGGTGCGCGCCGACCTGGACACCTCGCTGTGCATCCAGGGCGCGCCCGGCACCGGCAAGACCGCGGTCGGCCTGCACCGGGCGGCCTACCTGCTCTACAGCTACCCCGAGCGGCTGCGCCGGTCCGGGGTGCTGGTGGTCGGGCCGAACTCGGCGTTCCTGCGCTACATCGCCGCCGTGCTGCCGGCCCTGGGCGAGAACGGTATCCAGCAGAGCACCGTCGACCAGCTGGTCTCCAGCGTGCCGCCCGCCCGGACCGACCCGGAGCCGGTCGCGATCCTCAAGGGCGATGCCCGGATGGCCGAGCTGCTGCGCCGGGCGGTGTTCAGCCACGTCGTCAAGCCCACCGAGGACGTGGTGCCGATCGTGGGCACCCGGCGGTACCGGATCCCGGTGGAGCGGGTCCGCCGCTATGTCGACGACGCGCGCCGCAGCATGGCCGCCGGTGAACTGCGCTGGGACAGCGCCCGTGAGCGGCTGCGGCAGTTGCTGGCCCAGGACGTCCGGCGCCAGCGCGAGGACGCCGGGGGCGCGCCGTCGGACGCCGACACCGCCAAGGTGGCCCGCTCGGCCCAGGTGCGCGAGTTCCTCGATGCCATCTGGCCGGTGCTCGACCCGCGCGCGGTGCTGCTCCGCCTCTTCTCCGACGAGGAGTTCGCCCACCGCTGCGCCGCCGGCCGGCTGGACGAGGAGGAGCTGCAACTGCTGCGCCGGACGCCGCCGTTCCGCCCGGTGCCGCCCAGCAAGGCGGCGTTCTCGGTCGCCGACCTGGTGCTGCTCGACGAGCTGGTCGGGCTGATCACCGGAGTCGAGGGCTTCGTGCACGTGGTGGTCGACGAGGCCCAGGACCTGTCACCGATGCAGTGCCGGGCGGTGGCCCGTCGCTGCCCGCTCGGATCGCTGACCGTGCTCGGCGACCAGGCCCAGACCACCGCGGCCTGGGCGGCCGGCTCCTGGCAGCTGGCCCTGACCCATCTGGGCCACCCGGGTGCTGAGATCAGGCCGCTGACCATCGGTTACCGGGTGCCGGGCGAGGTGCTGGAGGTCGCCAACCGGCTGTTGCCGCACATCGCCTCCGACGTCCCGCCGGCGTCCTCGGTCCGGGCCGGCCGGGACGCGCTCAGCTACGGCACCGACCTGGTCGAGGCCGTCCGGCGCTTCCTGCTGGTTGAGGGATCGATCGCGGTGATCGTCGCCGATGCCCGGGTGGACGCCGTCCTCGGCGAGCTGACCGCGGCGGGGGTGGCGGCGGCCTCGCTGGCCGACGAAGTGGCCGAGGATCGGGATTACCGGGTGACGGTGGTGCCGGCCACGGCGGCCAAGGGCCTGGAGTTCGACTCGGTGGTGCTGCTGGAACCGGCCGAGATCGTGGACTCCGAACCGGCCCGGCTGGCCGGCCTGCGCCGGCTCTACGTCTGCTGGACCAGGGCGGTGTCCCGGCTGGCCGTGGTCCACACCCAGCCGCTGCCGGCCGAGCTGACCGGCTGACGCCGGCTCCCGGTACGCCGCGGTGACTCAGCCGTGGGTGATGTAGTTCTCCAACTGGCCACGGGTCTGTTCCAGGTCGGCGATCCGGGCCGCCACCACGTCGCCGATCGTGACGATGCCGGCCAGCTCGCCGGCGGCCAGCACCGGCATGTGCCGGATCCGTCGCTCGGTCATGGCGGCGCCGATCTCGTCGACGCTGTCGGTGGGCTGGCAGCTGATCACGTCGGTGGTCATCAGGTCCGAGACCGGTAGCCGCAGGATCTCCGCACCCGTGCGGTGCAGGCGGCGCACCACGTCGCGCTCGGACACGATGCCTACCGTCCGGCCGTCCTCGACCACGACCAGCGCGCCGATCCGGTGTTCGGCAAGGCTGGCGACCAGGTCCGAGACGGTGGCGTCGGACGCGATGGTGACGACGTCCGAACCCTTGCGTCGCAAGATATCCGAGATGAGCATCTTGGCCTCCTGTGGCTTCAACTGGCTGGCCCGTGCCCTGACGCTAGTGGAGTACCGGCGGCCTCGAAAGTCCTCTCAAAGCCCTGTGGAGGACGCTGAAGACCCGCTGAAGTTGCCTCTGGCGACCCACTGAAGGCCCCTGAAGCCCCCTGAAGATCCGGGAAAGCCTGAGCTGACCCTTGCAGGCCGGGCCATCCAACGGGCCGTGAGTGGAATCACCGCCATCGGAGGGGCTCGATGCTGCCGAGTACCGGAAGCGGGCACCGGGCATCGTGCAGTTCATGCGACTATGAGACACGCAGTCGCCGCGGAGGCTCGCCACCCCTGAGTCCGCCCGCGGCCAGACGCGCCGGAGAAGTTCACATCGTTGGACTGGCAGAGCCGCCTCGGCCAGGACCAAGCAAGCCCGACGGCACCCGCGGTGATCCCGCACCGGTGCTCGAGACGCGAGGAGACCTGATGTCGCTGCACGGCCACGTCCCCCCGGAGCCGGATCTGATCCAGCTCCTGACCCCGGAAGGCATCCGGGTCGAGCATCCGGACTTCCCGCTCTCGATCACCGACGACGAGATCACCTCGCTGTACCGCGACCTGGTGCTGGTCCGCCGCTTCGACGCCGAGGCCACCGCGCTGCAGCGGCAGGGCGAGCTCGGCCTGTGGGCGTCCTGCCTCGGCCAGGAAGCCGCCCAGGTCGGTGCCGGACGCGCCCTGCGCAGCCAGGACATGTCGTTCCCGACCTACCGGGAGCACGGCGTCGCCTGGTGCCAGGACGTCGACCCGGTCACCCTGCTCGGCATGTTCCGCGGGGTCAGCCTCGGCGGCTGGAACCCGAACGAGAACAACTTCAACCTCTACACCATCGTGCTGGGCGCGCAGACCCTGCACGCGGTCGGCTACGCGATGGGCGTGGTGCGCGACGGCGCGGTGGGTTCGGGCGAGAAGGACCGCGACACCGCCGTCCTCGCCTTCTTCGGCGACGGCGCCTCCAGCCAGGGTGACGTGAACGAGGCGTTCATCTGGGCGGCCGCGGCGAACCTGCCGGTGGTGTTCTACTGCCAGAACAACCAGTGGGCGATCTCGGAGGCCGTCGAGCGGCAGAGCCGGGTGCCGTTGTTCCAGCGGGCGTCCGGCTTCGGCTTTCCCGGCGTCCGGGTCGACGGCAACGACGTGCTGGCCTGCCTGGCGGTCAGCCGGCAGGCCCTGGACGAAGCTCGTTCGGGCCAGGGCCCGACGCTCATCGAGGCCTACACCTACCGGATGGGGGCGCACACCACCTCCGACGACCCGACCCGCTACCGGCTCACTGACGAGTTGGAGACCTGGCGGCTGCGCGACCCGATCGAGCGGGTCCGGGCCTACCTGGTGCGCGAGGCCGGCGTCGGACAGGACTTCTTCGACGCCCTCGACGCCGAGTCCGAAGCGTTGGCCGAGCGCATCCGGGAGGCCTGCCGCACGCTGACCGATCCCGGGCCGCTGTCGCCGTTCGACCACGTCTACGCCGAGCAGACCGACGAACTGGCCGCGCAACGGGCCGGCTACGTCGACTACCTGAACAGCTTCGAAGGAGCGGGTCACTGATGAGCGCTTGCGCGAGGAGCCGGGTTGGGCTGAGCGGGGGGCCAGCGAGCGAGCATCGCAGCGAAGCGAGGAGCGGAGCGAAGCGGGCGATGAGCGCTTGCGCGAAGAGCCGGTCTGATCTGAGCGGAGTATCAGCATGAGCACCATGAGCATGGCGGCGGCGCTGAACGCGGCGCTGCGCAACCGGATGGAAGCCGACCCGAAGGTGCTGGTGATGGGCCTGGACGTCGGCAAGCTCGGCGGCGTCTTCCGGATCACCGACGGCCTGCAGAAGGACTTCGGCGAGGACCGGGTGATCGACGCGCCGCTCGGCGAGTCCGGCATCGTCGGCTCGGCGGTGGGCCTGGCGATCCGGGGCTACCGGCCGGTCTGCGAGATCCAGTTCGACGGCTTCGTCTACCCCGCCTTCGACCAGATCGTCTGCCAGCTGGCCAAGTTCCACAACCGCTCGCTCGGCCAGGTCAAGATGCCGGTCACCATCCGGATCCCCTACGGCGGCGGCATCGGAGCGGTCGAGCACCACTCCGAATCGCCGGAGGCCTACTTCGCGCACACCGCCGGCCTGAAGGTGGTGACCTGCTCCAACCCCTCCGACGCGTACTGGATGCTCCGGCAGGCCATCGAGTGCGACGACCCGGTGATCTTCTTCGAACCCAAGCGCCGGTACTGGGCCAAGGGCGACGTCGACACCGACGCCAGGCCCGCGCCGCTGCACAAGGCACACGTGGTCCGGCCCGGCCGGGACGCCACCCTGGTCGCCTACGGGCCGATGGTCGCCACCGCGCTGGATGCCGCCCGGGCCGCCGCCGAGGACGGCTCGGAGCTGGAAGTGATCGACCTGCGCTCGCTGTCGCCGATCGACACCGACACGGTGGTGCAGTCGGTGACCAAGACCGGCCGGCTGGTCGTGGTTCACGAGGCGTCGGTGACGCTGGGCATGGGTGCCGAGATCGCGGCCCGGGTCCAGGAGCGGGCCTTCTACTCCCTGGAGGCCCCGATCCTGCGGGTCGGCGGCTTCGACACCCCGTACCCGCCCAGCCGGATCGAGGAGGAGTGGCTGCCCGACGTCGACCGGATCCTCGACGCCGTCGACCGCGCCCTGTCCTATTAACGCCCGGCCAGCGCCTACTGAACCGACCAGCGGGCGGCTTGCCTACCATGTCGTCCGAGCGCCGCTGAGCCGAACCGCACTCATCGAGCCGATTCCAGGAGAACAGCACCGTGGCTGAGCTGAAGCAATTCAAACTCCCCGACGTCGGGGAGGGCCTGACCGAGGCCGACATCCTGCGCTGGGACGTCAAGGTCGGCGACCCGGTGGTCGTCAACCAGGTGCTGGTCGAGGTCGAGACCGCCAAGGCCGCGGTGGAGCTGCCCTCGCCCTACGCCGGGGTGGTGCACGAGATCCACTTCGACGAAGGTGTCACCGTCGACGTCGGCCAGCCGATCATCACGTTGCGGGTCGGCAGCGGCGAGCTGACCGGCGGCAGCCAGCCGGCTCCGACCGTGCTGGAGACGCCGGTCGGCGGCGCGGCCGAGGACCTGATCCCGACCCCGGAGCTGCCGCCGAGCGAGGAGCAGCAGGAGCTGCAGACCGCCCAGCGGCAGTCGGTGCTGGTCGGCTACGGCGTCTCCGGTGAGCGGG
>JAVEEO010000378.1 GCA_030840415.1 Pseudonocardiales bacterium
GAGGGCGCCCGGGGATGCTGGTGGGGTGAGAAGCACCATTGCAAGTTCTGCGGCCTGAACGGCTCGTTCATGCAGTTCCGCAGCAAGAGTCCCGACGTGTTCTGGCAGGAGATCCTCACCCTGGTGCAGCGGCATCAGGTACTGGACATGTTCGTCGTCGACAACATCCTCGACATGTCCTACGTCAAGACGCTGCTGCCGATGATCATCGAGTCCGGTTACGACCTGCGGATGCAGTACGAGATCAAGTCCAACATGAAGGGCGCCCAGCTCGACACCCTGTTCGAGGCCGGGCTGGTGAACGTCCAACCGGGCATCGAGAGCCTGAACAGCCGGGTGCTCGACCTGATGGACAAGGGGGTGACCGGCTGCCAGAACGTCCGGATGCTGCGCGACGCTGCCACGTCCGGACTCTCGATCGCCTGGAACTACCTCTATGGCTTCCCGAACGAGACCGCGGAGGACTACCTGCCGATCATCGAGCAGATGCCGGCGCTGCACCACCTGCCGCCGTTGGACGGGGTGGCCAGAATTGTGATCGAGCGGTTCAGCCCGTACTTCAACCGGCCGGAGCTCGGCTTCGACGACCTGAAGCCGGGAACCCAGTACCTGACCAACTACGACCTTCCCGAGTCCGAACTGCTCGACCTCGCCTACCTGTTCGCGGTTCCGAGCCAGGGCGTCGACGAGAGTGTCGGGGACCGGCTGCGGGCAGCGGCGGCTCGCTGGCAGGCCGAGTTCTCCTCCAGCAGGTTGACCCATACCGTGCTCGGCAACGAGATCCTGCTGGTCAGTCGGCGCTCGGGCTTCGACTGGACGTCGCTGCGGATCACCGAGCCGGCCGAGGTCGCGGCCTTCCGATTGCTGGACCTGCCGCACACCGTCGCCGCGCTGGCCCGGAAGCTGGCCGAAGCGGGCAGCGAGGTGACCATCGAGCAGTTGCAGAACCTGTTGCGCCGCTGGGTGGAGCTGGGCATCGTGTTCACCGAGTCCGGCCACTACGTGCAGATCGCGCCGCAATCGAAGAACCAACACCTGATCCGGATCAGACCCGCGCGACCGGTCGAACAGGCCGACCTGGCCGAGGCAGTGTCATGACCTCGGTACTCGAGAGCCGGCAGCTGAGCCTGACCCTCTGGCGGGACCCGGACGAGGAGCTGCTGGAACTGCCCGGCATCCGAATCGGAACCCGGCCGGCCGAGGGGGACCCGGCCGAACTGGCAAGCCAGTTCTACGACGAGGGCGTGCGCAGGGTGGCGCTGAGCCAGCCGGTCGAGCTCGGCGGCGGCATGGACAAGCAGACGCTGGTCTGGTCGATGATCCTGCTGCGCGAGCTGACCAGCTGGGGCATCGTGGTGGACTGGCGGCTCCGGCCGGGTGAGCATTCCGAGGTCTGGCAACGGCTCAATCACCTGTATCCGCCTGCCGAACTGGTGGACCAGCCGGATGCGCCGGCAATCCTGGCCGAATGGCGGGAGACCTTCTACCTGTGCAAGTGCATGTTCCGCCGCGGCCCCGGCTTCGTCGAGGTGCGCGACCGGCGCGCCGGGGACCTGTCGCGCTTCGTCATCGACGACCCGGATTACCTTGCGGTGATCGACAAGCTCATTCCCGGAGTGGCGGCCGCCGAGGTGCCGGAGTCGATCCTGCGGGAGTTCGTCGACGAGGGGCTGGCCGGCCTGGCCGGTGACCTTGCCTGGTGGCTGCCGTACCGGGTTCACCGGTGGCCGTGGCCGTCGATGATCGTGTGAGGGGACCGGGGACGATCGGGCGGCCGGTGACGGGCACACTGGCGGGGTAGAGCACCGGAACACGACAGAGGGGCGGCCCGTGCCCGACCGCAGCTACGACATCGTCCTGTTCGGCGCCACCGGCTTCACCGGCCGGCTGACCGCGCGGTACCTGGCCCGGCACGCGCCCGCCGGCTGCCGGTGGGCGCTGGCCGGGCGCAACCAGGCGAGGCTGGCGGCCGTCCGGGACGAGCTGAGCGCTCTCGACCCCGCGCTGGCGAGCCTGCCGCTGCTCAGCGCCGATGCCGGCGACCCGGCCTCGCTGGCGGCGGTGGCGGCCAGCAGCCGGGTGGTGGTCAGCACCGTCGGCCCCTACCTCGAGCACGGCGAGCCGTTGGTGGCCGCCTGCGCCGCGGCCGGCACCGATTACCTGGACCTGACCGGGGAGCCGGAGTTCGTCGACCTGATGTACGCCCGCCACCACCAGCGGGCGCTGGCCTCCGGCGCCCGGTTGATCCACTGCTGCGGCTTCGACTCGATCCCGCACGACCTCGGCGCGTTCTTCACCGTCGGACTGTTGCCCGACGACGTGCCGATCACCATGGACGGGGTGGTCCGGGCCGGCGGCCGGCCGTCGGCGGGCACCGTGCACTCCGCGATCACCGCCCTGTCCCGGGTGCGCGGCTCGGCCGAGGCGGCCAAGGCCCGGCGGGCGCTGGAGCAGCGGCCGGCCGACCGGCGCGCCCGGGCAGTCCGTACCGCACCGCGCCGGGTGGCCGGGATGTGGCTGCTGCCGCTGCCGACCATCGACGCCCAGGTGGTGGCCCGCTCCGGCCGGGCGCTGCCGCGCTACGGCCCGGACTTCACCTACCACCACTACGCCGGCGTGCGATCGCTGCCGGTCGCGGTGGCCGGCACCCTCGGTATCGCGACGCTGGCCGGGCTGGTCCAGCTGCCGCCGGCTCGCCGGGTGCTGCTGAGCCGCTTCCAGGCCGGCACCGGGCCGTCTGTCGAGCAGCGCGCCCGCGGCTGGTTCAAGGTGCGGTTCACGGCCACCGGCGGCGGCCGGCGGGTGGTCACCCAGGTGTCCGGCGGCGACCCGGGCTACGACGCGACGGCCATCATGCTGGCCGAATCGGCGCTCTGCGTGGCCTTCGACGAGCTGCCGGCCTCGGCCGGGCAGCTGACCACCGCGGTGGCGATGGGCCAGCCGCTGATCGAGCGGCTGACCCGGGCCGGGCTGCGCTTCGAGGTGCTGGAGCCGGCCTAGCGGCCCGTCGTCGCCGGCATGGTGGCCTGCAGTTGGCGGGCCCGCTCGGCGAAGCGGTGCTCGACCAGCACCTCGTACTTGGTGGCCACCACCTGGCTGACCGAGGAGAAGTCCCGGGTGCCGCCCCGGGTCACCGCGGTGAAGCCGATCTGGCTCCAGATCAGGCCGAAGACGGCTCCGAAGATCGGCGTGCTGATCAGGAAGCCCAGCTGGTTGCCGTTGCCGAAGATCGAGAACGCCAGCCCGACGAACAGCCCCATCCACAGCCCCGAGATGGCACCGGCGGCGGCCACCTTGGCCCGGGTGATCCGGCCGGTGACCCGTTCCACGGTCTTGAGCTCGGTGCCCACGATGGCCATGTTCTGGACCTCGAACTCGTTGTCGGACAGGAAGTCCACGACCTGCTGGGCCTGCTCGTAGCTGTCGTACACCCCCAGTGACATCGGGTACTCCAGGTCGAGCCCGGGGCGCGGGATGTTGGCAGAGACGTTCGGTGACATCGCCATGCCTCAACTGTGCCATCGATCCGGCCGGGATGCCGAGATCCGCGGCCGGGAACCCTCAGATCCAGCCGGGCAGCCACATCCGCAGCTGCCAGTCGTGGTTGGTCAGCATGCCGCCGGTGAACAGCGGCCACATGAACACGAAATCGGCCACCACCGCACCGAGCCAAAGCGCCACCGCGGCGGTCCGCAGCAGCCGGGTGGCCGGGATCGCGTGCAGCCCGATCCAGTCGCGCAGGCCGACGGCACCGCCGGCTGGCCGGTCCGGACCGGCGCCGACGCGGCCGGCCGGCCCGCGAGCGCCGACCGGCGCAACGGCGGGATCGTCCTCGCGGGCGTGCGACAGCATCGCGCCGACGGCGAAGGTCAGTCCCAATACCAGGAACGGCATCAACGGCGTCATGTAGAACAGGAAGCCGGTCCGCCGGGTGTTCTGCAGCCAGACCCCCCAGCCGGCCAGGAACGCCAGCCACACCGCGCCGGCCCGCCAGTCGCGGGTGGTGGCCCAGTGCCACAGGCACCAGATCAACGCCGGCACGAACGCCCAGTACATCAGCGGGGTGCCGATCAGCAGGATCTCGCGGGTGCAGTTGGCCGCCCCGCAACCGGTGACGCCGGACGGGGCGTAGAACGAGGTCGGCCGGCCCAGCACCAGCCACGACCAGGGATTGGCCTTGTAGGCGTGCGGGTCGTAGAGGTGGCTGTGGAAGAGGTAGGCCTGATGGTGGTAGTCCAGCAGGCTGCGCAGGCTCGAGGGCAGCAGGCTGAACAGCCCGGTCCCGGGATGGGTGTCGCCCCAGTGCCGGTTCCAGGAGTTCTCGCCGACGAACCAGCCGGTCCAGCTCAGCAGGTAGGCGAGCACCGGCACGGCCAGCAGCGCACCCACCGCGGTCGGCACCGAGCGCTTGGCGGCCGCCGTCCAGGGCTGCTCGGCACCGGCGCTCTTGAGCGCCCCGCGATCCCAGAGCACCGACAGCAGGGCGAAGGCCAGCCAGTACGACAGCGCACTCCACTTCACCGCCAGGGCCAGCCCCAGCAGCACGCCGCCGGCCAACCGCCAGGGCCGGGGGCCGAGGGAGGGCACGGAGAGGGACAGGTCGACGCCGGCGGCGTACAGCCGGCCGAGCCGGGCCCGCACCTGGTCGCGGTCGACCACCAGCGCCGCGAAGCCGGCCAGCACGAACGTCTGCAGGAAGATGTCGAGCAGCGCCACCCGTGACATCACCAGCGAGATGCCGTCCAGTGCGAGCAGGCCGCCGGCCAGCACCCCGAGCGCGGTGGAGCGGAACATCCGCTGGGCCAGCCGGACCAGGATCAGCACGCTGATGGTTCCGGCGATCGCCGGGGCGGCCCGCCAGCCCACCGCGTCGTCGCCGAACAGCCAGGACGTCACCGCGATCAGCCACTTGCCCAGCGGCGGGTGCACGATGAACATGTAGCCGCGGTTGTCCTCGTAGCCGTACCGCAGCATCTCCTGCGCCTCGGTGGCGTAGTAGACCTCGTCGAAGCTCTTGGTCTCGGGAAAGCCGAGCGCCCAGAACCGGGTACCCGCGGCGACCGCGGTGACCAGCAGGGTCCACAGCCAGCTGCGCAGCGCCGAGTCCGGCCGCCAGCCGGTCAGCGCCGGCGGCACCTCGCGAGCCGGCCGGGCCGGTGCCGGGCCGGTGCGGGCGGTCGGCAGCGTCGCGGCGGTCACCGGGTGATCGTAGGGTCTTCGGATATGGAAGGCTTCCAGTGACAGACCTACCGCCGGCCCCGCCGCCGCACCAGGTGGGCCGGCTGGTGCTGGCCGGCGCACCGCTGGGCCGGCCCAGCGACGCCTCGACGGGGCTGGCCCGGGCGCTGGCCGGCGCGCCGCTGATCGCCGCCGAGGACACCCGGCGGTTGCACCGGCTGGCCGCCGACCTCGGCGTGAGCGTCTCCGGCCGGGTGCTCTCCTTCTTCGAGGGCAACGAGCAGGCCCGGGTCCCGCAGCTGATCGCCGCCCTGCGGGACGGCCAGGACGTCCTGGTGGTGACCGACGCCGGCATGCCGTCGGTGTCCGATCCCGGCTACCGCCTGGTGGCGGCCGCGATAGCGGCCGGCCTGCGGGTGACCGCGCTGCCCGGACCGTCTGCCGTCACCACCGCGATCGCGGTCTCGGGGTTGCCGGTGGACCGGTTCTGCTTCGAGGGCTTCCTGCCCCGCAAGCCCGGCAGCCGGCGGCGGCTGCTGGCCGACCTGGCCGGCGAGCGGCGGACCATGGTGTTCTTCGAGTCCCCGCACCGGATCGGCCAGTCGCTGGCCGACCTGGCCGCCGCACTGGGCGGCGATCGGCCGGCCGCGGTGTGCCGGGAGTTGACCAAGACCTCTGAACAGGTGATCCGGGGCTCGCTCGCCGAGCTGTGCGAATGGGCAGCCGGCGAGGTCCGGGGCGAGATCACGCTGGTGGTGGCCGGCCGGCCGGCCGGGACCGAGGAGCTGGACCCGGCCGAGCTCGCCGATCGGGTCAGCGCCCGGGAGCGGGCCGGCGAGAGTCGCAAGGAGGCGATCGCCGAGGTGGCCGCCGCCGCCGGGGTGGCCAAGCGGCTGGTGTTCGACGCGGTGGTCTCGGCCAAGCGGAACGGCTGAGAGCGGTCCGGAATTTGTAATTGGGCGCCTCACTAGGCTGAGGGGGTGAACAGCATCAGTGAGCATCGCAAGCCAGGCACGGGCGCGGAGCGGAGCGGTCGGCTGACATGACAGCGCCGACCAACATCCTGACCGCGGTGGCCTGGCCCTACGCCAACGGTCCCCGGCACATCGGGCACGTCGCCGGCTTCGGTGTTCCCTCCGACGTGTTCAGCCGGTATCACCGGATGGCCGGCAACAACGTCCTGATGGTGTCGGGCACCGACGAGCACGGCACGCCGATCCAGGTCCAGGCCGAGCGCGAGGGCGTCTCGCCGCGCGAGCTCGCCGACCGCAACAGCCTGGTGATCGCGCGCGACCTGCAGCAGCTCGGGTTGTCCTATGACCTGTTCACCCGCACCACCACGGTCAATCACTACCAGGTGACGCAGGCGCTGTTCCTCGGCCTGCTCGACAACGGCTACATCTTTCCGCGCACCGAGCTCGGGGCAATCAGCCCGTCCACCGGCCGGACGCTGCCAGACCGCTACATCGAGGGCACCTGCCCGATCTGCGGCTATCCGAGCGCCCGGGGCGACCAGTGCGACAACTGCGGCAACCAGCTGGACCCGGCCGACCTGATCGATCCGAAGTCCAAGATCAACGGCGAGACGCCGAAGTTCGTCGAGACCGAGCAGTTCTTCCTCGACCTGCCGGCCTTCGCCGACGTGATCTCGGACTGGCTGCGCGGCCAGTCGCACTGGCGGCCGAACGTGCAGAAGTTCGCCCTGAACCTGCTGACCGATCTCAAGCCCCGGGCGATCACCCGGGACCTGGACTGGGGCGTCCCGGTGCCGCTGGAGGACTGGCGCGACCGGGACGACAAGCGGATCTATGTCTGGTTCGACGCGGTGATCGGCTACCTGTCGGCCTCGATCGAGTGGGCCGCCCGGTCGGGCGACCCGGAGGCCTGGCGGGCCTGGTGGCAGGACGACACCGCCCGGCAGTACTACTTCATGGGCAAGGACAACATCGTCTTCCATGCCGAGATCTGGCCGGCGCTGCTGCTCGGCTATTCCGGCCGGGGTGACCGTGGCGGCCGGCCCGGCTCGCTCGGCTCCTTGGCACTGCCCAGTGA
>JAVEEO010000390.1 GCA_030840415.1 Pseudonocardiales bacterium
GACCACTAGGCTCGTATCTCCACCCGGCCAGTCGGCGATGATGTTGGGGCCGGCGCCGACGGTGCACCCCGAGGTGCACGGCTGCTTGACCACCGAGTAGCCGGCCGCGACCAGCTTGTCATAGACATAGGTCACCGAGGCCGTGTAGCCGGCGGTGGTGGAACGGCGAGTGCCACCGTTGTTGGTGGCGATCGTCTGCAGCTGGGACAGGTGAGTCTGGATGTTGGTCACCGAGATGTCCGGTGCGGCCACGGCGGCCTGGGCCGCGGTGGCCGGCAGTGCCAGCACGGTGCTGCTGGCCAGCGCCAGTGCCAGCATGCCGCGCACGAGCTGGCCGCGCGGGATCGGGGTACGTCTCAACGCCTACTCCTCGGGGGTAGCGGGATGGCAGCGCGCGGATGGCGTGCTGCCGGGGTGGGGGAACATGTGAAGGGTATGTGTATGGGCTATGAATTGTGAATAGCCGATTCCGGGGTTATTTCCGGTCGCACCCGCCGCCATCGCTCGCGGCACGTGTTGTAGTCACCGGCTAACCGGGGCAGACTTCACGCTGACTACACCGCACGTTGTCGCGCACCGATGAGGGAGCCCGGAGATGTCCAGCCCCGCACGGGCCAAGAAGGCCCGGAAGTACGAGAGTTCGGACGAGGAGTCCGAGGCCGAACTGGAGGAGGTCGAGGAGGTCCACCACGCCCGTTCGGTTCCGGTGACCGGCCTGGTGCACAAGAAGGCCCGCAAGAGCGAGACGGAGAAGCTCGCCGAGGGCTCCGGGTTCGCCTTCGACCCCGGAGAGGTCGCCTTCACGATCGGCTCGGGAGGCCGGTCGGCCAAGGAGAAGAGCGGACTGGCCACCCGCGACCGGCGCACCGCGCGGCAGCGCGGCGGTCCCAAGCCGGTAGCCGTCCGGCCGCACTACCAGCCGGTGGCCGACAAGTACGACCGCAAGCTGTGGAAGGGCTCGCGAGCGGGCCTCGGGTGGTTCGACAACGTCAAGTCCGCCCTGGACTCCGTCGACGACGGCACCTGCAAGATCGTCAAGGACGACGACTGCACCGGGGTCTCGGAAGCCATCGACCACGTCAAGGACTTCGCCACCGAGCAGACCGGCCTAGAGACCGAGATCGTCTGCGACGGTGAGCACCACTGGCGGGCGATCCTGCTCTCCGAGGCCCAGCAGCTCTACAACGGCGGTTTCGCCAGCGACGCCAAGATCAAGGGCAACAAGGGTGCCATGACCAGGCTGGGCAAGGCCTTCGTCTGGTCGTGCACGCACTGCAACTCCAGCAAGAGCGGCAAGAAGGGCCTGGACGGCGGCCAGGCGATCTGGCAGGAGGCCTGTCCCGGCGAGGAGGACTGCGAGCTGTGACCCCGCCGGCGGGCGGCAATCGCAGGTGCCGGCGGCCGGCAACCTCAGGGGCCGGCGGGTGGGTGTCGGCCGTGGCTGAGCGAGCCGGCGCTGTCGTCGAGAGAAAAAAGGGGGGCGGCCAGGTCGGCGAGGGGAGGTCGACCTGACCGCCGCGAGTGCTTACCGATCGGCGCCGATCAGCAGTACTCGCTCCCGGTGAAGTTGTAGTCACCGTGACTGCACTGGCACACAACGACCTCCTTCTTCTCTCGTCCCGGTGGCCTCGGTCTGGCCAAGATCACTATTGCGAGAGACGGTGGTGCCGGTCCATGACGAGCGGTTGCGGCGGTGCGCCAGGATCCGGGCAGCGTCCTGTCAGTTCCCTGTCAGTGGCTGGCAGCCACGGCGGCGTGAACGGGTATCACACCAGCCCCCAGCGCTGGGCCGCCAGCAGGGCTTCAGTCCGTCCGCACACGCCCATCTGGGTGTAGAGCCGGTGCAGGCGGCGGAACATCTCCCGCTCGGAGTAGCCGCTCGCGCGGGCGAGTTCGCCGACGGTGCGGCCCTCGGACAGCCCGGCCAGCCAGCGCACCTCGGTGGCGGTGAGGGTGGGGTGCTCGCACGGGTCGACGGCCAGGGCGAGGGCCAGGGCGACAGGTGCCGGCATGATGACCCGGCCGGCACACGCCGCCGCCAGGCACTCGACGATGTCCTCGGGCGGCGCGTCCCGCCCCACCGCCGCCGTCGCGCCCGACCGCATCGCCCAGCGGTAGGCATCGACGGTGACCTCGGACAGCAGCGCCAACTCCGGCGCCAGTGGCGCCCGCTCGCGCAGGCCCTTGAGCCGCCGGGCGTCCAGGTCGTCGAGCAGCGCGATCACCACCGCGCCGGCATCCTCGGAACGCACCCAGTCCTCACCGTCCGGCGGTTCGAACGGCTCGTAGCCGGCGTGCGACAAGGCCTCGGCCAGACCCCGGCGAAAGCACTCCAACGGGTCCAGCACCGCAACCCTCATCGGGGTGCCTCACTGCGCGGCGGCTCCGGCGTCCCCGACCGGTACGCAGCCCGAAGCAGACGGTTCCTCATATCCACTCGCCCCCGCCCCCACGAATCTCGTGGCGAGTCCTGTGTTAAGTATGTGCTAAGTACGGTATTTCTAGCACAGGAAGATCCCCACGCAAGCGGAAAAGCGGATTAATTGTGCAGCGGTGAGGTGACCTGTGACGCAGTGCTGGCGCCGTCGACGGCCACCATCCGAAATTCGCAGCTGTACCGCTCGCCGTCGGCGTCGGGCAGCCACAACTGGTCGAGGTCCGGCAGCAGTTCGGTGATCCGGACGCTGCCCGCCGGGTCCGCCTCGGCAGTCCGCCGGATCAGCTTGGCCAGCAGGTTCACCAGGGCCAGGCTGGTGAAATCCACCGCGGTCGGCTTGTCCTCGACCGGCACGCTGACGAAGCCGCGTTCCGGTAGCTGGTGGCGGGCCCGCCAGCGCCGCGCCTGCAGGTAGCGCGCACTCTCGTCGGCGATCGAGGCCCAGCCGGCCTCGCTCACCGGCAGCCGCCACGACTCGCGGCTGAGCACCAGCCGGTCGAGGGTGATCCTGGGCTGATGGCCGGCGCTCGACACCGGCCGGAACGCATTGATCACCGCCCCGGACAGGAAGTCGCTCAGCGTTTCCAGCAGGTCGTAGCGGGCCCCGGTACCGCGCGAGCGCACCACCAGGCCGGCACCATCCTCCTTCTCGACCACCACCAGGTCGGCAGCCGCCAGCACCGGCGCCGGCGGCCAGGCCGAGTCCGGCCCCATCGAGCGCGACCAGTACGTCCAGTGCGGCGACAGCAGCGCCGAGGGCGGTGCGCCGCGGGACGAGACCACGGCAGAGTTCTTCGGCGGGATGGCATAGATCCGGCCGGTGCCGGCATGGTCGGCCTCGGCCCAGGCCAGCAACCGGTCGGGATCGGGATGCTGCTCGACGAACAGCCGGCCCTCCAGGGTGTTGACCGACAGATGCAGCTCGCCGAGCACCAGCAGGAAATCGCCGCCGGCCACCGCATCGGCGCCTGCGGCGGCCAGCATCAGGTCCGGACTGGCATGGATCGCGGTGCTCCAGGCGCCGGCCTGCTCGGCATCGACCGCGAAGGCCCGGGCGGCCGGCGCGATGGCGGCGCAGCTGACCTGGTGCCGGCTGCCGGTTGCCGGAAGGCCCAGCACCTCGGCCCAGCGCTGCTGGAAGTCGGCCAGCACCGCCTCGATTGGTTCGGGCAGGCCGCGACCGGGGGCGTACAGCTGCGGCCCGGCCAGTGCCAGCAGGCTCGCCAGCGGCAGTTCGGGTTCGCCGGTGCGCGAGGTTTCGGCAGCGAACAGCTGGGCGAACACCTCCCGGTACTTCTCGGCGATCCGGTGCAGCAGCCAGCGCGCGCTGTCCAGCACGACGCCCAGCGGCTCGCCCAGTGCGTCCAGCACCACCGCCCCGACCGCGATCTCGGCGTCCCGCACGGTGTCCTGATAGACCAGGGTGCGGCCGGCGTAGCTGCTGCCCGAGCGCCGGGTGCCGGCCTGACCGGTGTAGGCGGCGAACAGCTCGCCGAGTGCCGCGGTCGCGGCCAACACCTGCTCGGCGCTGCCGGAGGCCGCCGCCACCGCGTCCCGGGCCGCGATCAGCTCGGTCAGCGGGCCCTCGGCGGCGGCGCGGACCCGCGGATCGGCGATCGCGGCCAACCGGTCGGCCAGGCCGCGTTCCGGGCGGGCCTCGATCGGGCCGGTCGGTGCCAGGGTGAGCAGGCCGAGCCGATCGAGTTCGGCCAGCTCTGCCAGGGCATCCGGTTCCGCCGCCTGCTCGCCGAGCAATTGGTCGACGGTCCGGCTGCCGTCGGCCAGCGCCACCAGCCGGGCCTGCAGCGGCGACAGTGCCCGGCTGGTTCCGTCCGGCTGGCGGATCGTGCTGCCCTCGAGCCGGCAGGCGGCGTTGCGGCGCGGCCGCAGCCAGCCGAGCACGCCGGGCTGGTCGGCGATCGCCGCGGCGAGTTCGTCGATGCCCCAGCTCTCGAAATAGGTGGTGCGCCTGCTCAGCAACTGCCGTCCCGGCCGTACCGCCAGCGCCGGCTCGGCCGGGTCGGCCCGGGCCCAGCCGACCGGGCCGAAGAAGCCGATGGTCTCGTTCTTGAGGGCGTAGCGCTGCAGGTAGCTGACGATTGCCTGCTCGTGATTGCGGCCCCGCGCATTGCGCGGTTCGCCGCCCAGCACCTTGTCCAGGCAGGTCGGCACCAGCGCCGGGTTCTGCCAGGCGATCGCCTCGCGGAAGCGCGGATCGGCGGCCGCGGCCCGGACCGCGCCCGACAGTCGCTGGACCGCGTGCTGATAGGCCTGCTGATAGTCAGGCTGGTCGACGGCGCAGGCGTGGTCGACGGCGGAGACGCGGTCGACGGCGCAGGCGTGGTCGGCCGCGGCGGCCAGCGCCGGGTCGCGCAGGGGCGAGACCAGCCGTGCCGGAAAGCCCGCGCCGCGCACCGCGAGGTCGGGCCAGATACTCCAGGACGAGCCGCCCAGCGGGATCCGGTTCGGCCCGGTCACCGGGCGCGCGAGAGGTAGTGCCACCCAGCCACGCCGGCAAACCTACCGCCCGGGATGTCCCCGGCACAGCCGAAGCGGACAGGACGGGCGATTACCCTGTCGGGGTGACCGATCGGCCGGCAGGCGAGGCGCACCTCCAGCCGCTCCTGGACCTCCTCTCGGCCGGGTCGGACCAGCCGCTGGCGCTGCCGTCCTGGCTGCCGCCGGTGCTGGCCACCCTGATCGACGGCTGCGGCTCGGGGGCCGGTGCCGAACCGGAATGGCTCGGGCGGATCGGTCGCCGGCTGCGCGACTCGGGCGGGGCGGTGCCGTTCGCGGTGGTCCACGACTGGCAGGCCCACACCGTGCTGCCGATGCTGCTGGCCGTGCTCGAGGCGTCCTCGGCGGCTTCGGCGTCCGAGGGGACTGGGTCGTCCGAGGGGGTTGGGTCCTCCGAGGGGGTTGGGTCGTCCGAGGCGTTTGAGGCGGTGGCGGCGCTGCAGCGGCTGCACGGCCAAGCCACTGCCGGCGAGCCGGCGGAGGCCCCGGTGTGGGAGGCCGCCCTCCGGCCGGTGCTGCACCAGCTCTACAGACTGGCCTACGACTACGCCGGGTCCTACGCCACCGCCCATGCCAGTGCCAGTACCTACGCCACCGCCAACAACTTCAGCCCGGCCGGGGCGGTCAGCTTCGCCGAGTCCTACGCCGCGTACAGCGCCGAGGCGAACCGGCAGTCCTTCGCCGAGTCCAACGCACCGGCCACCGCCGCGGCACTGGCGGCGGCCTATGCCCAGCACGGCAGTGCCGCCGCCGAGGCGGCCTATGCCGAGGCCTACCCGTTTGCTCTGGTTCGGGCCTGCGCCCGGGCGTCGACCGGCGCGCGGGCCGCCCCGGATTCCGATGAGCAGGGCGGCCGCGGCCAGGCCGCCTACCTCCGGCTGGCCGACGGCCTGGCCGACAGCCTCGCCCGGGTGGGCTGACAGCGCGGGGTGGGACGACAGCCCGGTGGGCGGACAGCTTGAGCGGGGGGGGGCCTCGCCAGAACTCCTTGCGCTACCGCGCTACTCGGCTAGGGTGCTTCGCTGTCGCCATATCGTGGTTTGGGAGCAAGGAGAGGTCCGTGCAGCTCCGACCCCGGTACAGGGCGCAGGGATGAGCGACGCCGCCGGCCCGGTGATCCTCGGCCTGAATACCTCGCACGACGCCGCCGCCTGCCTGCTCATCAACGGTGAGCTGACCGTCGCGATCAGCGAGGAGCGGCTCAGCCGGGTCAAGTACCACGAGGGCTTTCCGCACCTGGCCGTCCAGTACTGCCTGGACGCGGCCGGCCTGCCCGATCTGAACGCCGTCGATTGCATCGTGCTCAACCAGTTGCCCGAATGCGACTACGACGTCACGCTGCGGGTCGGCGGCTACTCCGGCCGGCTGATCCGCAACCCCTCGCACCACCTGCTGCACGCCTACTACGCCTGGGTGGCCTCGGGCTACACCGACGCGGCGGTGCTGATCCTGGACGGCAGTGGCTACTCCTTCGGCGAGTACCAGCGGCTGGACCGGCCCGACCTCGGCCCGGCGCCGGAGTTCAGCGAGATGGAGGAGGCCGAAACGCTCTACCGGATCGGCGACGGGGACATCTCGGTGGTGTCCAAGCGGTGGGCGCTCTGGCACGCCAGCCGGCCGTACTACCGCTTCGCCAGCCTCGGCCACATGTATTCGATGGCCTCGCAGTACATCTTCGGCTCGTTCAAGCACGCCGGAAAGACGATGGGACTGGCCGCGTTCGGCGACCCGGGCGCCTACCCCGCCGAGATCGTCGACCTGTCCGGTGCGGAGATGGACCTGGACACGCTCTGGGTCACCGAGCTGCCGCCGCGCTCGTCCCTGCCGGCCGAGCAGGACGAGGTGTGCCGCAACGTCGCCGCCAAGGTGCAGGCCGAGCTGGAGCGGGCGATGCTGCACCTGGCCGAACAGCTGCACCAGCGCACCGGCGCCACCCGGCTGGCACTCAGCGGCGGCGTCGGCCTGAACAGTGTCACCAACGGCAGGCTGCTGCGCGAGTCCAGCTTCACCGAGCTGTTCATCACCCCGGCCGCCGGCGATGCCGGGGTCGCCATCGGCGCGGCCCTCTACGGCCACCGCGAGCTCACCGGCAAGGTGCCGAGCTGGGACTACCGGCACGACTACCACGGCCGGGTGTACGGCCCGGACGAGGTGGAGGCGGCGCTGGCCGAGCGTGCCGACCTCGTCCGCTGGCAGGATGTGGCCGAGCAGACCGCGGAGCTGGCCGCCGCCGATGTCGCGGCCGGTTCGGTGGTGGGCTGGTTCGACCTGGGCAGCGAGTTCGGCCCGCGCTCGCTGGGCCACCGCAGCATCATCTGCGACCCCCGGATACCCGGCATGAAGGACTACCTGAACTCGCACGTGAAGTTCCGCGAGCCGTTCCGGCCGTACGCGGCGTCGGTGCTGTCCGAACGCGCCGGGGAGTACTTCGACCTCGAGGTGGACGACCCGTTCATGCTCATCGTGGCGCAGGTCCGGCCTGAGCACGTGGCACTGGTGCCGAGCATCGTCCATGCCGACGGCACCTGCCGGATCCAGTCGGTGCGGCCCGACCACCAGGGCCGGTTCCGGGCGCTGATCGAGGCCTTCGACCGGCTGACCGGGCTGCCGCTGGTGCTCAACACCTCGTTCAACATCCGTGGCGAGCCGATCGTGGAAACCCCGACCGACGCGCTGGAATGCTTCCTGGCCAGCAACTTCGATGTGCTCTACCTGCAGGGCCGGCGGGTCACCAAGGTGCGGGCGGCCGACGCCGCCGACCCGGCCGGCCTGGTGCCGGTGCTGTCACCCAACCTGACGCTGGAGACCGAGCTGCCGACCAGCCGCGGCGCGGTCGGCTCGCTGCGGCAGCTGGTGCGGACCCGGACCGGGCACCGCAGCCAGCTGGACCGCGCCGAGTTCAGCCTGCTGGCCCAGGTCGACCGGCGGCGCACGGTGGCCGAGATCGCCGCGGTCGCCGAGGTACCGGTCGCTGAGGCGGTCGAGGCCTTCGGCCGGCTGCAGTTCCGCGGCCTGGTCGCCTTCCAGCTGGCCGGTACGGAACCGGCGCCGGCGGTGGAAGTGGCAGCTGCCCAGGTGGGCTCGGCCGGTTAGGCGGTGGGACGGCTGCCGTTGATGGTCACCCGCTGGCCGTAGCGGGAATGCGGGTAATAGTCCCAGATGGCGTGGTGCTGGGTGCAGCGATTGTCCCAGAAGACCAGGGTGTTCGGCGTCCAGTGCACCCGGCAGCTGAGTAGCGGCTTGGTGGCGACGAGGTTGAACAGCAGGTCCAGCAGCGCCCTGCTCTCCTCGGCCGACAGTCCCACGATGTGCGTGGTGAAGCCGGGATTGACGAACAGCAGCCGGCGACCGGTATCGGGATGGCGTGCCACCACCGGGTGCTCGCTCTTGGGGACGACGTAGTCCGCCGGCGGCGGATAGCCCTTCCACGGCGCCAGCCCGTCGTGCACGGCGGTCAGGCCGTCGAGGAAGCCGCGCATGGTGGGCGAAAGCATCTCGTAGGCCAGGTGCATGTTGGCGAACATGGTGTCGCCGCCGCTGCCGATGGCCGGCGGTTCGGTCATGTAGAGCATCGAGCCCAGTGACGGTTCGGCGTCGGCGGTGCCGTCGGTGTGCCAGTCATTGCCGTCGACGAAGGTGGAATCCTGATCGGCCCTGATGTCCAGGATCTCCGGGTCCCGGTCGTCACCGGCGGCCCGCTGCTGCCGGCGCAGCTCGCCGAAGCAGCGGGCGAACCGCTTGTGGTCGGAGGGAGTGAGCCGCTGATCGCGGAACACCAGCACGTGATGGGTGAGAAAGGCGTGCCGGAGTTCGGCCAGCTGCTCCTCGGAGGGCTTGCGGGACAGGTCGATGCCCGACACCTCGGCACCGATCACCGGCGTCAGCGGTCGCACCGAGATCTGCTGGTAGTCATACGGCGGCCGGGTGGTCAACCGCTTCGCCGCGGCGCGGGTGAATTCGTCCATGTCGCTTCAGTCCCCTCGGTGTTTCAAAGAATGCTGTCGTTCCAGAGCCTGGTGCCGTCGCCGGCTCACAGCCCCCGGTCCAGCAGGTCGGCCAGGATCAGCCGTCCGAAGGCCAGGTTGCCGTGGATCGGATCGTCGGCCTCGCACAGTTCCCGGCGTTGGAAGCCGGTCTGGTCGGTGACCCGGGCGCGCAGGTCGACCAGCTCCACGCCGAGTGGTGCCAGGGTGTCGGCGATGGTGCGCTGGGCGGCGGAGAACACCTGCGGATCCGACATCGCCGGCACCCGCTGCGGGGGCAGTACCGCGAGCACCCGCAGCTCCAGGCGGCGGGCATGCCGGTAGAAGGCCAGGGCATCGCGTGCCATGGCCCGCAGGATCTCCTCGAACAGCCGGCTGGTCAGGAAGCCGGGCGCGAAGTCGCCGTCGGGCAGCCGGTAGCACGCCCAGTTCTCGGTGGTGGCGAAGGTGTGGACGTTGAAGCCGAAGGTCGAGACCAGCGGAACGCCGAGTTCGCCGAGCGCGGCCACCCCGAGCTCGTCGAGGAACCGGCGGTAGTACTCCTGCGCCTCCGGCTTGCGGAACACCAGATCGCCGTCGCGCAGGTCGAGGAACCTGGCGTTGAAGTCCCGGCCGGCGCCCAGCGGGCCACCGATGAAAGGGATGCCGGCCGCTTTGGCGGCCCGGCCGATCGGGGCGGCGTGCGAGTCGCCCAGCAGCAGGAACCTAGCCGGCTGGGTGTTGGCCGGCCCCGCGGTCGCCGGCCGGGGGTCAGCCGGTGTTGTAGTAGTCGAGGATTGCGTCGTCACAGGCCCGGTCAGCTCCCTTCGCCGTCTCGGGGGATTCGCCTCGATCGGCAGCAGCCGCGGCCTGCCGGTCGAGCGCGCCGGTGAACCGGCTCATCACGAACCGCACGCCCTCGGCCGTCACGTCGCGCAGGTTTGCCTCGAAGAAGGCGCCGCGGAAGGCGACCCCGGTGATCAGCTCGTAGGCGGGGAAGTAGTCGATGTGCTCGTGCTCGGCCGCCAGCTGGCCGGCCACCGCCCGCAGCACCGACTTGGAGTAGGTGTTGGCGGTCAGGGCGTGCCCGCCGGTGGCGGTCGCGGTGAGCGGCACCGGCGACACGGTGAGCAGCAGTTCCAGCCGCGGGTTGACTGTCCGGGCCAGCTCGGCGGCGGCCAGCACGTCCTCGCTGACCCGGGCGAAGCTGTGGTTGACGAACTCGTACCGGTCGGCGTCGAAGCTGCCGCGTACGGTGCCGGGGCAGCTCGGATAGACCACCCCGCTGCCCCGCTCCTGCCAGGCCTCGGTCAGGCCGAGGGTGAAGACCAGGCAGCGGGCTTCGGCCAGCGCCGTCCGGATGGCGGTCAGGGTGACCTCGCGGGCGGCCAGCATCGCCTCGGCGCTGTCGTAGCCGTCCGGTTCGACCGCGGGCCGGAACGGGTCGTAGTGCCGCCCCTCGCTCACCCAGCTCTCGGTGCCGGGCGTGCCGGTGCCACCGGCCCAGCCGAGCCACTGCCGCAGCATCGCGGCGGTGTAGATGTTGCCGGTGCGGAAGGAGAACATCCCGTACTGGCGTCCGGCGCGCTGCTCGCGGGTCAACCCCGGCGGAGCCGGCTCCGCGTCGCGCCAGTTCAGGCCGAGTTCCAGCAGGGTGCGGCCGATGTGGCGGGCGAAGCAGGAGCCCGCGGTGAGGATCGGATCGTCGCCGGACAGCTCGAATTTCGGCGTCCACAGCTCGTCGATGGCCAGCGGGTCGGGCTCGGCCACCGCGGTGCGCCAGAACGACCGGGGCGGCAGCGACTGGTAGGGATTCGTGGCGGTCATGCCGGCCGTCCGGAGTGATCGTCCGGCGGCGGCCCGGCGGCCCGGTCCGCGCTCTCGGCGAGCAGGTTCGCGATGGCCTGCTGGTGCTCGTTGAGAAAGAAGTGGTCGCCGGGGTAGCGGTACTGCCGCACCGGCAGGCTGCTCTCCTGCGCCCAGCCGGCGGCCCGCTCGTGGTCGACGAACGGGTCGGACTCACCCAGCAGGACGGAGATCGGCAGGTCCAGCGGCGGCTCGCTGCGGTAGACGTAGCGCTCGCTCAGCGCGAAGTCGGCGCGCACCCCCGGCAGCACCAGCTGCATCAGTTCTCGGTCGGCCAGCATCTCACTCGCGGTGCCGCTGTACTCGCGCAGCGCCTCGATCAGCTCGGCCTCCTCCAGGTCGTGCAACTGCCGCTGCAGCAGGCGGGTGCGCGGCCCCTCCGCACCGGACACCCAGAGGGCGACCGGGCCGGGCCGGCCGGTACGGCGCAGCTGCCGGGCCACCTCGAAGGCCACCAGCGCGCCGAGACTGTGGCCGAAGAACAGGAACGGCCGGTCCGCCAGTTCGGTGACCGCCTGGGACAGCCGGGCCACCAGTTCGTCCAGGTCCGCCACCGGCGGGTCGAACAACCGGACGCCGCGACCCGGCAGCTGGGCGACCCGCAGCTCCAACCGCGGCCCGAGCAGTGCCTGCCAGGGTAGGAAGGCGTTGGGGTTGCCGCCGGCGAAGGGGAACAGGAACAGTCGCATCGCACCGGCCGGGTTGCTGCCGGCGGTGAACCAGGCCTCCTCGGCGAACGGGGGGTCCTCGGCGTGCACTCAGCTGGTCCTTCCTGGGGTCAGTACCTTATCCGGCGCCGGCAGGGAGGCGCCGTTGATCAGGCTGGCGATCCGGCCCGCTGCCGGTGCGCCGACGATGCCGTCGTGGGTGGTGTCCAGCAGGTGGCAGCCGGCGGCGGCCAGCCCGGGCAGCAACGGCTGCCAGAGCCGCTGCCGCTCGGCCGCCGGCAGCGGTGCGGGCAGTCCGGGCACCGGCCGAGTGGCCAACCACAGCTCGACCGGGGTGCCGGCGGTCGTTCCGGTGAGGGCGGGCAGCCGATGCTCGGCCATGCTCGCGAGGTTGGCGCGGCAGCACCGGGCCAGCCGCTCGGCGTAGGCCGCCGCCTCGCTGGTTGCTCCGGAGGTGCCGTTCGAGCCGAGTTCGAGCGCGAACATGGCCCGCAGCTGGTCCTCGTCGTAGGACCACAGGTCTGCTCCGCTGCCCGGTGGGGGTGGATCGAGCAGGTAGAGCCCGGCCACCGGCTGGCCGGCGGCCTCGCAGTCGGCGGCCATCGTCAGCG
This sequence comes from Pseudonocardiales bacterium, assembly GCA_030840415.1. GTDB lineage: Bacteria > Actinomycetota > Actinomycetes > Mycobacteriales > Jatrophihabitantaceae > Jatrophihabitans_A. The sequence goes on from JAVEEO010000390.1 coordinate 12,062, forward strand.
CCACCCAGCCACCGAAGGACCAGCCGGCCAGCCGCCAGCGCCAGGCGTCGCGCGGAAAGCGCTCGCGCAGCGCCGCGGCGTAGTAGCGGGCCCGCTCGGCCACCGACCACGGTGGCAGCTCCGGGCGGAACAGCGCGGGATCGGCGATCAGGCAGACCGTCAGCCGCGGGTCCAGTGCCGACACCAGCGACCGGTAAGCCTGGATGTCGCCACCCACCGGATGGATCAGGCACAGCAGCTCGGTGCCGGTGCCGGTGCCGGCCTGCCAGACGTCGAGGGTCACCAGCTCGGCCGCTGCGAGAACGGCCGGAGCCGGTTCGGAGGCGGCCCGCTCGGCCGTCATCGGCCCGGTCGGCGCGACGGTGCCGGTGATGGCCTGGTACTGCGCCAGTACCTCCGCCAGGCTCGCCCGGTGGCTGAGCCGGGCCAACTCGATGTCGACGCCGAAGCGCTGCTTGACCTCGCCGATCAGGTCGAGCAGCACCAGCGAATCGGCGCCGAGGTCGTACAGCGAGGCGGCCGGGTCCAGCTGGTCCACGCCCAGCCACCGGCACAGGCAGTCCGCCAGTTGCTCGGCCACCGAGCCGGCGGGTTCGGCGCCGCCCGCGGTGGCCTGCTCGGCATCGGCCGGGCCGGACGGCAGTGGCCCGACCGGCTCACCGGCTGCCGGAGCGTAGAAGGCCCGGGACTGCTCCAACGCCGTGGTGCTGACCAGCAGCTGCGGCAGTTGCAGCCACAGCGCCCGGGCGAACACCCGCTGACCCTCGGCCACCGACAGCCCGACGGCCAGGTGCGCCTGGTGCCGGGCGTCGGAGCGCAGCGCCTGCTGGCCGGCCTGGGCCATGCCGACCTCGCTCCAGATGTCGAAGTCGATGCCCAGCCGCACGGTGGTTTCCGCCGCGCCGGCCCGGTACCGGGCGAAGCCGTCCAGCGCGCCGTTGCCGGCGGCGTAGTCCAGCTGCCCGATCCCGCCGAACAGCGCCGACATGGAGGAGCAGTAGGCGGCGAAGGCCGGCTGGTGGCGCTGGATCAGGCCCTCGACCAGCAGGCAGCCGGTCAGCTTGGCCGCGGTCGCCGCCCGCATGGCGGCAGCGTCGCGCCGGGCGATCAGCGATCCGGCCGCCGCGCCGGCGGCGTGCACGATGCCGTCCAGCCGGGGAAGGTGCCGGGCCAGCCGTTCCAGCAGCAGTTCGGCGGACTCGGCGCTCAGGTCGGCCGCGAACAGCTCGATCCGGTCGGCCCAGCGCACCAGGGCGGCCGGCAGCTCCGGCTTGCGGGCCAGCAGCACCAGCCGGCAATCGGCCTGCTCGAGCAGCCAGGCCGCGATGCTGCTGCCGATCCCGCCGGTCCCGCCCAGCACCAGGTAGACCCCGCCGTCCACCGGCAGCCCGGCGGCCGGGTGGGGCGCGCTCGGCGGTACCGCCACCGGCAGTACCTGCTGCTGCCACCAGTAGCCCTGCCGCAGCGCCAGCCGGCGGGGCGGCCGGCCGGCCGCTTCGGCATCGGCCGGTCCGGTGCCGGCGGTTTCGGCGGTTTCGGCCAGCAGGGCGGCCAGCGGCCCGGCCCAGTCGGTCAGGTCCGGTCCCGGCAGGTCCAGCCAGCGGCCGTCGACGCCGGTCTCCTGCGGCCCCACCTCGCAGACCCCGGCCAGCAGCCCGACCTCGGGCCGCCCTACCTCCGCCTCGACCGGCTGGCCCTGGCTGGACAGCCACCAGACCCGCAGCCCGGCGGCGGCCGGCTGGCCGGCCAGCGCCTGCAGCAAGGCGGCCGGGGTGTCCAGGCAGGCCCAGCGCGCCCGGTCCCGGGCCGCGGCACCCACCGGGCCGCCAACCGCCAGCGGCAGCGCGTGCAACCAGTCGATGCCGGCCGTGCCGTCGGTGCCGAGCTCGCGTAGCAGCATCGCCAGCGACGCCGGATCGGCCGGATCGAGCAGGTAGGCATCGGGTTCCGGCGCGCTGAAGGCGCTGCCGGCGCTGACCCGGACCACCCGGGCATAGCCGGGCTGGAAGGCCGCCAGCGCCTTGGCCGCCAGCGGCTCGGCGGTCAGCACCACCAGCAGCCGGGACGACGGTGCCGGCGACGCGGTCCCGGCCCGCCGCCAGCGCGCCCACTGCGGCTGGCTCAGCCAGCCGTCCTCGGGCAGCCGGGCAGCCGGCTCGGTCACCGAACCCGCCGGCTCCAGCGGGAAACCCGCCGGCTCCGGTCGAGCCGAAGGGGTACGGGCGAAGTCGAAGTCGGTCAGCTCGAAGGCCGGCGGCGGGAAGTTCCACGGTGGCTGGGCCGGGCCGGCCGGCCAGCGGATCGCCGAGCCGGCCAGCCAACCGGCCGCCAGCGCGTTGATCTGATCCGGCGCAGCCGGCTGGTCGCTGTCCAGCTCGCCGGTAACCCCGGGCGCGACCAGCACCGCGGTGGCCGAGCGCAGCCAGGAAACCGCGGTGGCCGGGTCCGGGCAGTAGGCCGCCATCCGCCAGCGCAAGGAGGGCCGGCCGGCCTGCAGGTGCCGCAGCACCTCGGGATAGCGCGCGGGATCGCCGGCCAGGTAGTCGGCGATCCGGTCGGCGTCGGCCCGCAACGCGGCGGCGCTGCCGGCCGACAGCATCAGCAACGGCACTGGTTCCGGCCGGGCTGCCCGAGCCGGCTCGGCGGCTTCGAGCACCAGGTGGCTATTGGTACCCCCGATGCCGAAGCTGCTCACCGCTGCCACCCGCGGCCGGCCGGCCGGCCAGGGCTGCGCCTCGGTGGGGACGTAGAACGGTGCCAGGTCCGGTCCCAGTTCGGGGTTGGGACGGGCGAAGTCGACGTTCGGCGGGATCAGGCCGTGGTGCACCGCGAGGGTGGCCCGGACCAGCCCGACCACGCCGGCGGCCGCGCCCAGGTGCCCGATCTGGCTCTTCACCGAGGCCAGCGCGCAGTGTCCCGAGCCGGTCAGGTCATAGGCCTGGCGCAGCGCGCCGACCTCGACCGGATCGCCGAGCCGGGTACCGGTGCCGTGCGCCTCGACGTAGCCCAGCTCCGCGCTGGCGCGTCCGCTGCGCCGCAGCGCTGCCCGGATCACCTCGCGCTGGCCGGCCAGCGCCGGAGCGCTGTAGCTGAGCTTGGCCGAGCCGTCGTTGTTGATCGCCGAGCCGGTGATCACCGAGTAGACGGTGTCGCCGTCGGCCCGGGCCAGCCGCAGCGGCTTGAGCACCACCACGCCCACCCCGCTGCCGCCGATGGTGCCGCCGGCGTCGTCGCTGAACGGCCGGCAGTGCCCGTCCGGGGAGAAGATGTGCTGCGGCCGGTACTGATAGCCCTGGCTCAGCAGCGGGTCGACCAGCACGCCACCGACCAGCAGCACCTCGCTGTCGCCCTGGGCCAGCATCCCGGCGGCCAGGTGCACGCCCACCAGCGAGCTGGAGCAGGCGGCCTGGACGGTGAAGGCCGGCCCGGTCAGCCCCAGGTGGTAGGCGACCTTGGTAGCCAGGAAGTCCTTGTCGTGGTGCAGGGCCAGTTGGAAGCTGTCCGGCAGTTGCGCCGGGTCGCCCTCGCGCAGCATCGACTGGAAGTAGGTGTTCTCGCCGCAGCTGGCCACCAGCCCGACCCGCCGGCGTTGGTGGTTCGGTTCGGCCAGCTCGACCGGGTCCTGAATGCCGGCATGGGCCAGTGCCTGGACGCAGCACATCAGCAGGTGCCGCTGCTGCGGGTCCATCAGCCGGGCCTCCTGCCGGCTGATGCCGAAGTGGCCCGGGTCGAAGGCGAGCGGCCCGGACAGCTGGCTGCGGGCGCCGACCAGGCCGTCGGCGGCCTCGAAGTGCTCGATGCCGCGGCCGCCGGTGCGCACCAGGTCCCAGAATTCGGCCAGGTCGTCGGCACCGGGCAGCCGCACCGCCATGCCGATCACCGCGATCGGCTCGGCGGTGCCGGGCCCGCGTTGCTGGCGCGCCACCGGCGCACCGGCCGGTTCGACCCGGGGCGTTTCCCCGGCATCGACGAACCGGGCCAGCCGGCGGATGGTCACGTGCTCGAAGAGGTCGGGGATGCTCAGCGCCAGTCCCAGCTCGGCGGTGCAGCGCAGGTGGAAGCGCATCAGCCCGAGGCTGGACGCGCCGGCGTCGAAGAAGCGCTGGTCGACCTCGATCGGCGAGCCGATCACCGACTCGAACAGCTCGGCCAGCTGGGCCTCGCGCGCGGTCAGGCCGGCCCCGCCGCCGCTGGCCAGCAGCTCCTCGCCGGGCGCGGCCAGCATCCGCCGGCGGTCCAGCTTGCCGCTGGCCGTCCGCGGCAGGATGGCCAGCCGGCGGAACCGGTTGATCCGGACGTAGGCCGGCAGCAGTGGCGCCAGGTGCTCGACCAGTTCGGCCACCGAGGGGGTGTCGCCGCGGACCTGCAGGTTGGCCACCAGTTGGTCGCCGTCGCGTACCACCACCGCACCGGTGATCGCCGGGTGCCGCAGCAGCGCCGCCTCCACCTCGCCCAGCTCCAGCCGGTGCCCGCTCACCTTGACCTGGCCGTCGTCGCGGCCCAGGAAGTGCAGCAGGCCCCGCCGGTCGAAGCGGGCCTGGTCGCCGGTGCGGAAGAACCAGCCGGCGCCGGGCAACTCGACGAACCGGGCCCGGTTCAGTTCCGGGTCGTCGAGGTAGCACGGCGTGACCAGCGGGCCGCCGATCAGCAGCTGGCCCGGGCAGTCCGGCGG
>JAVEEO010000392.1 GCA_030840415.1 Pseudonocardiales bacterium
ATCGGTGAAGCGGGAGCGCAGCCGGTCGATGTGGGGCAGTCCGGCGGTGATCCGCCCGGGAGCGAGCCCGAAGTCGATGAAGCACGCCACCTCGTCCACTCCGAGGGCGGCGAGCCTGCGCACGATCGGCTCGGCGTCGTCCGGGGTGCCGATCAGGGCGCGGTCGGCGCAGTAGCGCTCGTACGCCTTGGCGAGCAGGTACTCCAGGTCCTCCGGATCGGTGTTCTCCATGTCGATGGAGAAGCCGAGGCTGTTGGTGACCTGGCCGAACAGCGACAGCGACGAGCGCAGGTAGTCGCAGAACGGCCCGAAGGCCTCCGCACGGGAGCGTTCGGTGTCGGTGCCGAGGTAGGTGTGCAGCAGCAGCACGACCCGGCCGGCGTCCGGATCGAGGCCCTCCTCGGCCCGGGTGCGCCGGTAGAGGGCGATGTTCTCGGCCAACTGGTCCACGCTCTGCGACATCAGGTTGGTGATGACGCCGAAGCCGCTGCGGGCGGCCTGCCGGTAGCTGTCGGGGTTGCCGACGATCGCGGTGTAGAAGTCCGGTTCCGCTTGCACCGGCGTCGGGTACAGCCTGACCTCGACCTGATCGCCGTTGCCTGCCGTCCTGGTCACCGGCTCGCCGCGCCACAGCGTGCGGATCGTCTCCACGCCGTCGTACATGGCCTCCCGGTGCCTGCCGTACACCTGCGGCGCCAGCACGAAGTCCCGGGCGTGCCAGCCGCTGGCCACGCCGATCGACACCCGCCCGCCGGAGAGGTTGTCCACCACGGACCACTCCTCGGCGACCCGGATCGGATCGTGCAGCGGCAGCACCACGCTGCCCGAGTGCAGCCGGACCCGACTGGTCTGGGCGGCGATCGCGGCGGCGAGCACCGACGGGTTCGGGAACACCCCGCCGAAGGAGTCGAAGTGGCGTTCGGGCAGCCACACCGCGTGCAGCCCGCTGCGGTCGGCGAAGCGCGCGGCGGACAGGATCGCCTCGTACTTGTCGCCGTTGCGGTCGTTGGGGTAATCGCCGAAGAAGTACAGGCTGAAGTCCGGGGTGGTCCGGCCGACATCGGTCGAAGCCGCCTCGACTGCCTCGATCAGGGCCGATTTGGCTGCCGCGACCGGGATCCTGGGCAGCGCGCGCCGGGGTGCGGGCGTGCCGCTCGGCGTGCCCGGCAGGAAGCCACCGCGGCGCAGGTCGTCCACGCAGTTGCGGACCGCGTCGGCGAGGAAGTCGACGTCGGCGTCGGTGTGGGCGGTCGAGAGGAAGAAGTTGCGCCACTCCCAGACGTGCACGCCCTCCATGATCAGGTGGTTGAACAGCAGCTCCAGGTTGCCGCGATGGGCGAACCGGAACAGCGAGCCGAACCGCTCCACCGACAGCGGCAGCTCGCCGGCGGCGAAGAACCCGTTGAGGGTGGTCGCCAGCCGCTCGGTACGGGCATTGACCGCGCTCTGTAGGCCGGGACCCTGCTCGCGCAGGTGGGTCAGCACCGCCTTGGCCGCGACCATCGCCAGCGGGTGCTGGATGTAGGTGCCGCCGAAGAAGGTCGTCTCGCCCTCGGGCATGCTGTCGTCGCCGTACTGCCAGAAGCCGCCGTCGATCCAGTCCATGATCTCGGCGCGGCCGGCGATGGCGCCGATCGGGTAACCGCCGCCGATCAGCTTGCCGTAGGTGGCCAGGTCGGCCCGGACCCCGAAGATCCCCTGGGCGCCCTGCGGGTGCGGGCGAAAGCCGGTGAGCATCTCATCGAACATCAGCACGATGCCGGTCTCGTCGCACAGTCGCCGCAGCTCGCGCACGAACTCGATCGGCTGCCGGTTCGGGTAGCGGCTGGGCACGGCTTCGAGCACCACGGCCGCGATCTCGCCGGCATGCCTGCGGATCACGTCCAGGCTGGCCTCGTCGCCGTAGCCGAGCACCATCATCTCCGCGACCGCCGACTGCGGCACGCCCGCCGACACCGGTACGGTGCGCGGGCCGTCGCCGCCGGCCACCGGCCGGCCGAGCACCGGGTCGAAGTGTCCGTGGTACGAGCCGTCGAAGGTGACGATCTTGGTGCGGCCGGTGTGCGCGCGGGCCAGCCGGAAGGCCGCCGAGTTCGCCTCGGTGCCGGAGGTGGCGAAGGCGACCCGGTCCAGACCGGTCAGCCCGGCGAGCAGCTCCGCCGCCTCGCCCGCCTCCGGACCGCGCGGGCCCAGCCGCATGCCATCGGCCTGGTACGCCGCCACCGCCTCGGTGACGAAGTCGGGCTCGTGTCCGAACATCAGCGCGCCGAAGCCCATGGTGATGTCGACGTAGGTGTTGCCGTCGACGTCCTCCAGATACGCGCCCTTGGCCCGGCGCGCGGCCAGCGGATAGAGCAGCTCCTTGGTGACGCTGCGGAAGCCGACCACCGCCCGGCTGTCAGCCAGTGGCCGCCGGTAGCGCTGGGCGAGTTGCTTGGAGGTCTTGGTGCGCTCGGTGTAGCGGGCCATCAGGTCGTCGAGATGGGCGCGTTGGGTCTCGGTCAACCTGCCGCCGGCCATGCCCGAGTTCCTGGCGACGGTCGGCCGGGGACCGAGCTGGGTGCCTTCGGCGGACTGCGGTGCCAAGTTGGCCTGCGATGCGGCTTGCGCTGCGACCTGTGGTTGCGGGGCCGCGGCTTGGGGGGCCGCGGCTTGCGATGCCACGGCTTGCGGTGCGGTGCCCTCCGGCGGCGTGCCGAGCCGGGGTGCGGCGGCCTGGCCGGAGAAGACGGCCAACTGCTCGGACATGATGTCGGAGAACCGGCCCATCAGGTTCAGCTGCTCGCGGATCACCGCCTCGTACCCGCTGCTGGGGGCCACCGCCGGCTGCGGCTCGGGGGTCAGGACGGGCAGCGGTGCCGAAACCGGTTGGACGGCCGGCACGGCAACGGACGATGTGGGCTGCGGTGTCGGCGCGGGCTGCGGTGTCGGCGTGGGCTGGGGTGCCGGCGAGGGCTGCGGTGTGGGCGAGGGCTCGGGGACCGGCGCGGGCTGCGGCGCGATGGTCACCGGCGGCGATGCCGGCAGCAGCTCGGCGCGCTTGGCGGCCGACATCCGTTCGGTGACCACGGCGCTGAGCCGGGCGGCGGTGTCGACCTCCTCGAACAGCTCTCGCATGGCCACCCGCACGCCGAAGGCCACCTCCAGCTCGCGCACCATGTTGATCATCAGCAACGAGTCCGCGCCCAGGTCGAAGAACGGTACGTCCGGGGCGATCCGGTCGAGCTTGTCGCCCAGGTGGTGCGCGGTCAGCTCACGCACCCGGATGAGCACCAGTTCGGTGAGGTCGTCGGTCTGCTCGGTGGGCATGGTCACCTCGGGGTCGGGGAGGGTTGCCGCGGCGGGAACGGCTGCCACGACCGGGACTGCGGGCGCGGCGGGAACGGCTGCCACGGCCGGCACTGCGGCCGGCACTGCGGGAGCGGCCGGCACCGCGGGCGCGGCCGGCACCGCGGGCGCGGCCGGCACCGGGTCGATCCAGTGCCGCGTCGGCTGGAAGGGGTAGGTGGGCAGCGGGACGCGCCGGCCACCCGGGGCCAGCGCGGCCCAGTCGAGCTCGATGCCGTGACAGAACAGCGCGGCCAGTCCGGGGGTGACGGTGTCGGCGCCGCGCCGGCGCAGCGGCAGCCAGGTCGTGCCGGACCACTGCCTGCCCAAGGCGGTCAGCACGCCGGACGGGCCCAGTTCGACGAAGGTGGTGTGGCCATCGGCGACGAGTCGGTCCATGCAGCCGGCGAAGTCCGCGGTGGACCGGGTGTGGGTGCGGACGTGGTCGGCGCCCGGCACGGTGCCCTCGGTCAGCACCGCGCCGGTTCCGGAGTAGACCGGCAGTGCCAGCGGCTTCCAGTCCAGTGCGGCGGCCTGGCCGGCCAGGGCGTCGAGGACCGGGTCGACCATCGGAGTGTGGAAGGCGCGGTCGACGGCCAGCCGCCGGCATTCCACGCCCTGCGCGGCCAACTGTCGCTCGGCGGCCGCCACTGCCTCGGGCGGGCCGCCGAACACGATGTGTCCGGGCCCGTTGCGCACGGCCACCGAGAGCCCGGGCAGGTCGCAGACCTCGGCGAACACGGCCAGCAGGGCGCCCTCAAACGCGTTCTGCATCAGCGCCCCGCGCACCGCGGCCAGGTACATCGCGTCCTCGTCCGACAGCGCACCGGCGCAGGCCAGGGCGGCGTACTCCCCCGCGCTGTGCCCGACCACGGCGTCCGGCCGGACGCCCAGTTCGGCGAGCAGCGCCACCTGCGCCAGTTGCACGGCGAGCAGGGCCGGTTGCAGGGTCTCGGTGGTCCACTCGTGCCGAACGCCCTGCAGCGGCGGCAGCAGGTCCACACCCCAGTCCCGGCGGTGCTGCTCGAGCAGCCGGTGCAGCACCGCGGCCGAGGCCGGGTGGGCCAGCAGCGAGGTTCCGGCGCCGGTGCAGTCCACGCCCTGGCCGGTGAAGGCGAACACGAGCGGGCCGGTGCGTCCGGCGACCCCGCTGGCCGAGCCGCCGGCCCGCAGCTCGCGAGCGGTCGCGTCGGCGTCGTCGCCCCAGGCCACCAGCCGGTGCGGCAGCCGCCGGCGGCCGGCGCCGAGCGTGGTGAGGACGTCCGCCGGGTTCACCCCGGCCAGGGCGTCGGCGGTGGAGCCGGCCAGTTGCGCCAGCGCCTCCGGCCCGCGCGCGGACAGCGGCACGATCCACGGCGCCGACACCGCGGCCGGCCGCTGCTCGGGTGCCTGTTCCAGCACCAGGTGGGCGTTGGTGCCGCCCACCCCCAGCGCGGTCACACCGGCCCGCCGGACCCCGGGCACCGGCCAGGGCGTCGGGGCGGTTGGCACGGTGATGCAGTCCTCGCCCAACCGCAGCGCGGGGTTGGGCGTGGCGAAGTTGGCCTGGGGCGGCACCACCCCGGCACCCAGGGCGAGTACCGTCTTCAGCAGCCCGGCCATGCCGGCAGCCGAGTCGAGGTGGCCGATGTTGGGCTTCACCGATCCCACCAGCAACGGGTCGGCGCGGTCGCCGAAGACCTCGCGGAGCGCAGCGACCTCGATCGGGTCGCCGATCGCGGTGCCGGTGCCGTGCGCCTCGACGTAGCCGACCGATCCCGGCTCGACCCCGGCGGCGGCGAGCGCGTCGCGCACCACCGTGACCTGGCCCGCCAGGCCTGGCCAGGTGAAGCCCTGCTTCGCCGCGCCGTCGTTGTTGATCGCCGAGCCGAGGATGACCGCGTGCACGGTATCGCCGTCGGCGAGGGCGGCCTCCAGCGGCTTGAGCAGCACGGCCGCGACGCCGTTGCCGCCGACCGTGCCGTCGGCGGCCGCGTCGAACGCCCGGCAGGCGCCGGTACTGGACAGGATCGAGCCCTCCTCGTACCGATAACCGGCTGCCCCGGGCACGTGCAGGGCGGCAGCGCCCACCAGTGCCATGTCGGCGTCACCGGCCAGCAGCGCGGTGATCGCGGTGTGCACGGCGACCAGCGAGGTGGAGCAGGCGGTGCGCACGGTGACCGCGGGCCCGGTGAGGCCGAGCCGGTAGGCGACCCGGGTGGCCAGGAAGTCCGGGTCGTTGCCGATCGCGACCTGGAGCGCGGACAGCTGATCGCCCGCGTCGATGCCGCCCAGGTTCTCGCGCAGGTAGGTGCGCAGCGAGTACAGCGCCATGCCGGAACCTGCGTAGACACCCGTTCGGCCGCCGTCCCCGGCGTAGCCGGCGTGTTCGAGAACCTGCTGGCAGACCTGCAGGAACAGCCGCTGCTGCGGGTCGGTGACAGCGGCCTCGGCGGGGCTGATGCCGAACAGGTCGGCGTCGAAGGCGGCGATGTCGTCGAGCGCGCCGCTGACCGGAACGTAGGCCGGGTCGTCCACCAGCGATGCCGGCAGCCCCGCGGCGAGCAGCTCGTCC
>JAVEEO010000448.1 GCA_030840415.1 Pseudonocardiales bacterium
GATGCTGGCCGGGTCGCCGCCCTGGGCCGCGATCATCGCCCGCCACACGTCCATCGCCCGCCCGTCGCGCAGCGCCTCGGCCGGGTCGACGTCCGGCAGGCCCGCACCGGCCAGCATCTCGCGGGCCAATGCGAGCGTCAGCGCGACGACGTCGGCCGGCCCGCCGCCGGCCAGCACCTCGACGGACTCGGCCACCTCCAGGGCGTTGCCGGCCGTCAGCCCGAGCGGCGTGCTCATGTCGGTGAGCAGCGCGACGGTGGACGTGCCGGCCGCCGTGCCCAGGGCCACCATCGTCTCGGCCAGCCGGCGGGCGTCCTGCCGGTTCTTCATGAACGCGCCGGTGCCGACCTTGACGTCGAGCACCAGCGCCGCCGAGCCCTCGGCGATCTTCTTGCTCATGATGGAGCTGGCGATCAGCGGGATCGCCTCCACCGTGCCGGTGACGTCGCGCAGCGCGTAGAGCTTGCGGTCGGCCGGCGCCAGCTCGTCGCCAGCCGCGCAGATCACCGCGCCGACCTCGTTGAGCTGGGCGACGAACTCGGCGTTGGTCAGCGTGGCCCGCCAGCCGGGAATCGACTCGAGCTTGTCCAGGGTGCCGCCGGTGTGCCCCAGGCCGCGTCCGGACAGCTGCGGCACCGCCGCCCCGAGCGCCGCCACCAGCGGCGCCAGCGGGAGGGTGATCTTGTCCCCGACACCCCCGGTCGAGTGCTTGTCGGTGGTCGGCCGGCGCACCCCTGACAGGTCCAGCCGCTGGCCGGAGGCGATCATCGCCGCGGTCCAGCGGGCCAGCTCGTCAGCCTCCATGCCGTTGAGCAGGATCGCCATCGCCAGCGCCGACATCTGCTCGTCGGCCACCACCCCGCGGGTGTAGGCGTCGATCACCCAGTCGATCTCGGCGTCCGGAATCCGGCCGCGGTCGCGCTTGGTGCGGATCACGCTGACGGCATCGAAGGGTTCGGCGTGGTCGGCAGGCATGGTGCGAAGTTTCTCACGCGAGCAGGCTGCGGGTCGTCAGGGCCGGGACCCGGCTGAAGTCCCGGTCCATGGTCAGCAGTTGCCGTACCCCGTGGTCCAGGCAGATGGCGGCGATCTTGGCGTCGTGCACCGCCGGCCCGGTCAGACCTGCCTGGCTCAACAATTGGCCGAGCGTCCGCAGATGCAACGGGGATTCGGCCAACACCCGCACCGAAGGCGACTCGACCCAGGCGGCGATCTGGTCGAGGGCGACGGCCGGTGGTGACGGCTCGTTGAACAGTCGCGGATTCGTCACCACTGAGTAGAACTCGTGCAGGCAGGGCCACGGTAGGGCCCAGCCCGCAAACCCCTGGGCAAGTCCCCGGACGGCTGCGGCGGCCTCGGAGTGAAAAGCGCTGTCCCGCCGGTGGGCATACACGAGCACATTGGCATCGACGGCGATCATCGAGCCTGGGACCGAAACGCTTCCGGCACCGGGTAGATCTCATCCCGGATCCGTTCCCAGCCGGCATTCGCGAACTCGACGGTCAGGCCGCCGCTGCCGAAACTGACATCACGCAGGACGAAACTGGGCGCCGGCTCCTGAGCCTCGGCCAACAGCTTCATCAACGCCTCCTCAACCAGGCTCTTGGTAGTGGTGCCGCGCTGCTTGGCCAACCGCTTCACCTGGTGCAGCAGCGACTCGGAGAGGTCGAAGCTGGTTTTCATACCGCTCACCGTAGCATGCAATACCGCTAGCGGTATTAGCTAGGACAGGTACACCGGCAGCCAGGAGAGTCCCCGGATCACGAACTCGGCGCGCCGCAGCTCAGCCAGATCGTCGGCGGCCGGCCGCAGCCCCGGAAAGCGGTGCAGCAGGGTGCGCAGCGAGGTCTGCAGCTCGACCCGGGCCAGCGGTGCCCCGACGCAGAAGTGGATGCCGGCGCCGAAGCCCAGGTGCGGGTTGTCCGAGCGCCCGACGTCGAGCCGGTCGGGGTCGGCGAACACCGCCGGGTCGCGGTTGGCCGCGCCGAGCAGGGCGGCGATCTTCTCCCCCGCCCGGACGGTGACCTCGCCGATCGGGGTGTCGGCGATCGCGGTGCGCTCGAACAGCTGCAGCGGCGAGTCGAACCGGATCAGCTCCTCGACTCCCGAGTCGACCAGTGACGAGCCGGCCGCCTCGGCGGCCAGCAGCCGCTGCCACTGATCGGGGTTGCGAAACAGCGCCAGCATCCCGTTTCCGACCACGTTGACGCTGGCCTCGTGCCCGGCGTTGAGCAGCAGCGTGCAGGTATTGACCAGCTCGTCCTCGCTGAGCCGGCCGCCTTGCGCGTCGGTCTCGGCGATCAGCGAGCTGATCAGGTCGGCTGACTGCCGGTGCCGCCGCCGCGCCACCAGGCTGCGCAGGTAGGTCACGAACTCGGTCGCCGCCGACTCGGCGGCGGCACGCTGGGCGTCGCTGACCTGGTACTCGTACATCTTCACGATCGCGTTGGACCACGGCCGCAACAGCGACCGGTCGGCAGCGGGGACGCCCAGCAACTCGGCGATCACCTGTACCGGCAGCGGCTCGGCGAAGCCGGCGATCAGGTCCACCGGTTGCCCGCCGCGGCCGGCTCGGGCCAGCCCGTCGGCGAGCTCCCCGGCCAGTGCCGCCACCCGGGGACGCACCCGTTCGACGTGGCCACGGGCGAACGCGGCAGCCACCAGCCGGCGCAGCCGGGTGTGCACCGGCGGCTCGTTCTCCAGCATCGAGTGCCGGTGGATCAGCTCGAAGCCGGGCATCGCCAGCTCCGGCCAGCGTGGCGTCCAGATCCGTCCCAGGCCGCGGCTGCGCAGCACCGCGTTGGCTTCGGCGTGGCCGAAGGCCAGCCACATCCCGGTCGGCTCGTGCCACTGCACGCCGGCCTGGCGACGAGCGGCGGCGAAGTGCGGGTACGGATCGCCGATCACCTCCGCCGAACCGAGCGCCAGCCGGCTGACCGGGACGGGCATGGTTACTCCGGCTCGGCCCGGGCCGCCAGGTTCGCGGTCGCGGCCAGGTCCTGCGGGCCGAAGGCATGCGGCAGCAGGCCGGCCACCGGGATCGGACCGCCGTCGGCAGCCACCAGCATGTCGGGGCCGCCGTGTTCGAACAGCAACTGGCGGCACCGTCCGCAGGGCATCAGCAGCGCGCCCGCGCCGTCGACGCACACCATTGCGACCAGCCGGCCGCCGCCGCTGGCGGTCAGTGCCGACACCAGCCCGCACTCGGCGCACAGGCCCAGCCCGTACGAGGCGTTCTCGACGTTGCAGCCGGTCACCAGCCGCCCGTCCGAGACCAGGGCCGCCGCCCCGACCGGGTACTTCGAGTACGGCGCGTAGGCGCGGCCCATCACCGCCACCGCCTCGCGACGCAGCAGTTCCCAGTCGATCTCCGGGGTGCCGGTCATGTCTCCTCGCCCCGGCGGTACACCCGGCCGTCGGCCTTGGGCATCCGCAATCGCTGGGAGGCCAGCGCCAGTACCAGGATGGTCACCACGTACGGGGTGGTGCCGACGAGCTCGTCGGGCACCCGGTCGGTGTCGATGTACCACAGCACCGCCAGCACGGCGATCACCACGGCGACCACCGCGATCGCCCGCTGACCGGTGCGCCACTGCCAGATCGCCACCAGCGCCAGCGCGATCGCCATCAGCAGCAGCAGCGGGTGCACCGCCGAGGAGCTGCGCAGCTGGATGGCGTCGGTGTAGCCGAACAGTCCGGCACCGGCCGCCAGCGCACCCGGCCGCCAGTTGCCGAAGATCAACGCCGCCAGCCCGATGAAGCCGCGGCCGCCGGTCTGGCCGTCGCGGAACTGGTGGGCCGCGATCGCCAAAGCCGCCCCGCCGAGGCCAGCCAGCGCACCGGAGACGATCACCGCGATGTACTTGTACTTGTAGACGTTGACGCCGAGGGACTCGGCGGCGTGCGGCGCCTCCCCGCAGGAGCGCAGCCGGAGCCCGAAGGCGGTCCGCCACAGGATCCAGGCCGAGGCGAGCACCACCAGCGCGGCCAGCAGGGTGACCAGCGACAGCCGGGTGACCAGGCCACCCAGCACGCCGGCCAGATCCGAGACCGCGAACCAGTGCTTGTCCTCGACGGTGTGCAGCCAGTCCGAGAACGGCAGCGTTATCGAGCCGGCGTCGCCGATCGGCGGTGACTGCTTCTGCCCGCCGCCCGGGTAGTGGACGAAGGTCACCTTGGTCAGGTAGAGCGCCAGCCCCGGCGCGATGATGTTGATCGCGACGCCGGAGATGATGTGGTCCACCCCGAAGGTGACGGTGGCCACCGCGTGGACCAGGCCGCCGAGGGCGCCAAGCAGGGTGCCGAACAGCAACCCGGCCCAGGCACCGTGGTCCCAGCCGAGGTAGGCGCAGCCCCAGGTGCCCAGGATCATCATGCCTTCCAGGCCGATGTTGACCACCCCGGCCCGCTCGGACCACAACCCACCCAGGCCCGCCAGCCCGATCGGCACCGCCGCCGACAGTCCGGCCGCGATCGTGCCGCTGCTGGTGAGGTCGTTGCCGCCGGTGAAGGCCCGCACCGCCGACAGCACCAGGAAGGCGCCCAGGGCGAAGGCGATCAGCAGCGGTGGCGACAGCCGGGAGCCGCGGCGGCGGGGGGCGGCGTCCGGACCGGTCACGGTTGCGGTCGCGGTGCTCATGCGGTCACCGCCTGGTTGGCCGCGGTGGCCGGGACGGCCGCCAGCTGGGCGGCGACGTCCTTCTGTTGCAACACCAGCCGGTAGCGGCGGACCAGCTCGTAGGCGATGACCACCGACAGCAGGATCACCCCTTGCATGATCGCGGCGATCTCGCGGGGTACCCCGATGAAGTCGAGCTGGTTGGCGGACTTGCCGAGAAAGGACCAGAGCACCGCGGCCAGCGCCATGCCGACCGGCGAGTTGCGGCCCAGCAGTGCGATGGCGATGCCGGCGAAGCCCAGTCCGGACTGGGCGGTCTGGCTGAAGGTGTGGGTCTGGCCGAGCAGCTCGGGCAGGCCCACCAGCCCCGCGACCCCGCCGGACATCAGCATCGCCACCAACGTCATCCGCTTGACGTTGACGCCGCTGGCGACCGCCGCCTGCTCGTTGAGCCCGGTCGCCTTGATCCGGAAGCCGAACCGGGTGCGACCGGTGATGAACCAGTACGCCACCCCGACCGCGATCGCCACGAACAGGAAGCCGAAGATCTTGGCCTGGGTGCCGGAGTAGCTGAGCCCGGCCACCTGACCGGAGGCGCTGATCGGCTTGGTCTGGATGTTGTTCCCGCTGGACTGGCCGAGCTTGTGCAGCAGGTAGGAGCCCAGGCCGACCGCGATGGCGTTCAGCATGATCGTCGAAATGACCTCGCTGACCCCGCGGGTGACCTTCAGCAGACCGGCGACGCCGGCCCAGGCGGCGCCGACCAGCATCGCCACCAACACCTCGATCACCACGTGGAACGGTCCGCCACCGGTCAGCTGGCCGCCGACGTAGGCGGCCCCGAACGCCGCCAGGCTGTACTGGCCCTCGACACCGATGTTGAACAGGTTCATCCGGAAGCCGATCGAGACGGCCACCGCGGACAGGTAGTAGACCATCGCCTGGTTGACCATGTCGACGAATGAGGTCGGGCGCTCGGCCTGCTTCAGCATGGTGGAGAAGACGTGCGACGGACTGTGCCCGCCCAGGCTCAGGATCACCGAACTGGCCAGCAGCGCGAACAGGACGGCCCCGACCGGTGCGGCCAGGCCGAGCAGCACCGAGCGCAGCGGATAGCGCTGCCGCAGCCGGTCGAGCGGGCCTACCCGGTTAACGGTGCCGGTGGCGCCTGGCCCGCTCATGCCGCACCCGACACGGTGCCGGCGCCGGTCATCGCCGCGCCCAGGTCCTCGGCGGTGATGGTGGCGGGATCGGCCTCGGCGACGAATGCGCCGCGCAGGATCACCCGGATGGAGTCCGACATCCCGATCAGTTCCTCCAGGTCGGCGGAGATGAGCAGTACGGCCAGCCCGGACGCCCGGGCCCGGCGGACGTGGTCCCAGATCGCGGCCTGTGCCCCGACGTCCACGCCGCGGGTGGGCTGGGAGGCGATCAGCAACACCGGCTCGCCCGACAGTTCCCGTCCCACGATCAGCTTCTGCTGGTTGCCGCCCGACAGCGCCAGCGCCGGCACGTCGATGCCCGGCGTCCGGACGTCGAACTCGGCCACGATCCGCTCGGTGTCGCGGCGCGCCCCGGCCCGGTCGATCAGCGGGCCCTTGATGTTGGGGGCCGAGTCGGAGTGGCCGAGCACCCGGTTCTCCCAGAGCGGGGCCTCCAGCAGCAGCCCCTGCCGCTGCCGGTCCTCGGGGATGTATCCGATCCCGGCGAGCCGGCGGTTGCGGGTGGAGGTGGCGGTGATGTCACGGGCATTGAGGGTGACGGTTCCGGCGGCGATCGGGCGGATCCCCATCAGTGCCTCGACCAGTTCGCTCTGGCCGTTGCCCTCGACCCCGGCGATGCCGAAGATCTCCCCGGCGTGGATGTCGAAGGAGAGGTCGTCCAGCACCGTGCGGCCACCCTCGGCGGTCACGGTGAGGCCGCGGACCGACAGCACGGTCCGGTCGGAGACGGTGTCCGAGCGGGTCTCCGGACTGGGCAGCTCCGAGCCGACCATCAGCTCGGCCAGTTGCCGCGGGGTGGTCGAGTGCGGGTTGGCGGTGCCGACCGTGCGGCCCCGCCGGATCACCGTGATGTCGTCGGCGACCGAGATCACCTCGTCCAGCTTGTGCGAGATAAACAGGATGGTCAGTCCCTCGTTCTTGAGCTCGCGCAGGTTCTGGAACAGCTCCTCCACCTCGTGCGGCACCAGCACCGCGGTGGGCTCGTCGAGGATCAGCAGCCGGGCGCCGCGGTAGAGCACCTTGGCGA
The DNA here is from genome assembly GCA_030840415.1 of Pseudonocardiales bacterium. Classification (GTDB taxonomy): domain Bacteria; phylum Actinomycetota; class Actinomycetes; order Mycobacteriales; family Jatrophihabitantaceae; genus Jatrophihabitans_A. Next base: position 6,869 of record JAVEEO010000448.1, read on the forward strand.
TCTCGACCCGCTGGCGGTCCCCGACACCGAGATGCTCGACCAGCACGTCCGGGTTCAGGCCCAGGCCGTAGGTCCGGCTCAGCTCGGTGATCCGGCGGCGGGCGGCGCCGAAGTCGAGCGCGCCGCGCGCGGTCGGCTCGCTGCCCAGCACGATGTTCTCCAGCACGGTGAAGTTGTCGGCCAGCATGAAGTGCTGGTGCACCATGCCGACGCCGGCGGCGATGGCATCCGACGGCGAGGAGAAGCTGACCGGCTTGCCGTCGATCCGGATCTCGCCCTCGTCCGGCCGCTGCATGCCGTAGAGCATCTTCATCAGGGTGGACTTGCCGGCACCGTTCTCGCCGACGATGGCGTGCACAGTGCCGCGCCGCACCGCGATGTTGACGTCGGCGTTGGCGACCACTCCCGGGAACCGCTTGGTGATGCCGAGGACCTCGATGGCCAGTTCGGAGGTGGCGGGCGTTCCGGCGGTCACCGGCTGGACTGGCTGGGGCATCCTGAACCTCCTGCGTCGGGGCCGCCGCTGGCCGCCGGTGCTGCGCGACCTGATCCTTCTCTTACAAAGACGAGCCCGAGGTGACGCTAGCGAGTCACCTCGGGCCCGTCGACTACCGCGAGGATTCGGCGCCGGAAAACCGGCACAAACCGCGTTCGGGTGGCCTGCTTACTTGGTGGGTACCGTGATGGTGCCGTCGATGATCTTGGACTTGAAGTCGTCGACCTTGGCCTTGATGTCGTCGATCTTGCCGCCCGAGGTGGCGAAGTCCACGCCACCGGCCTTCAGGTCGAAGACGGTGTTGCCGGCCTTGAAGCTGCCGTCCTTGACCGAGTCGATGAACTTCTCGACGGCCACGTCGACCCGCTTGAGCATTGAGGAGATGACGACGTCCTTCACGTCGTCGGCCGCCGACTGGTACTGGTCGGAGTCGGTGCCGATGGCCAGTGCGCCCTTGGCCTTGGCGGCCTTGAACACACCGCTGCCCGACCCGCCGGCGGCGGCGAAGATGACGTCGGCGCCAGCGTCGTAGATGCCATTTGCGGCGGTCTCACCCTTGGTGGGGTCGTTGAAGCCGCCGAAGTCCGGCGGCTGGGTCAGGTACTTGTCCGTCAGCTTCACCGATGGGTCTGCAGCCTTCGCCCCAGCGTCGAAGCCGGCCTGGAACTTCTGGATCAGGGCCACATTGACACCGCCGATGAAGCCCACGCTGTGCTTGGTGCTCTTCAGTGCGGCGATCACACCGACGAGGTAGGAGCCCTGCTCCTCGGCGAAGGTCAGGTCGGCCAGGTTGGGCGCCTGCACCGAGTTGTCGTCGATGATCGCGAACTTGACGTTCGGGTACTTGGCAACCACGGCCTTGACCGCGTCGGCGTAGGCGAAGCCCACCGCGATGATGGTGGTGAAACCGTTGTCGGCGAGCTGGGTGAGCCGGGCTTCCTTGTCGGCCTCGGCCTCGCCCTGGGCCGCTTCGAGTTCCTTGACGTCGGAATCGGGGAGGTTGTACTTCTTCTTGGCGTTGTCCAGGCCGAGGGCGGCGGAGTCGTTGAAGGACTTGTCACCCCGGCCGCCGATGTCATACGCCAGGCCGATCTTCAGGCCGCTGCCACCCGCGGCGCCGGAGCTGGACGAACCCGCCGAACCGGAGGTTCCCGGCGTCGTGGTGCTGTTGCTGTCGCTGCCACACGCGGTCAGCAGCATCGCAGACGCCGCGACGCCGGCGATCGCGGCCACCCGATATGAACTGAATCGGCGCAAGACATTCTCCTCTAATGAACGATGTGCGGGAGGCACAGCGCCTCCGACCGGCGCAACGGTAGCGGGTCGGCCTAACGACGCTCGAATCGCCGAGCTGGTTGTCATCACATTGTTGTGCGTCGCGGGTCGGTTTCTGCCGGCGCGGCGCCGCCCGATCGGCAGGCCCGGCGATCACCGAAGCGATCCCTGTGGCGATTGTTGTCCGGCCGGTCACAAACGCCGGTGGAAGTTATCCCGCCCTGAATGCCACGACTACTCTCGATTCCAGTCGACCGGCTGCCCGTCCCGGCGTGTGCAACCGGTCGCGTTCGCGGATTCGCCCCGGCCACCTCAGGCCACGCAGTTTCACACTTCGGAGGAGAACGCGGGTGTCCACCCCGACCACCGCCCGCCCGGCGGGAACCAGGACCAGGCTCGGCGGCACGCTCTACCGCGGCCGGGAGGGCATGTGGTCCTGGGTGGCGCACCGGATCACCGGCGTGCTGACCTTCTTCTTCCTGTTCGCCCACGTCCTCGACACCGCGCTGGTCCGGGTGTCACCGGAGTCCTACGACACCGTCATCGACACCTACAAGAACCCGTTCGTGAACCTGATGGAGATCGGCCTGGTCGGCGCGGTGCTGTTCCACGCGCTCAACGGCCTGCGGATCGTGGCGGTGGACTTCTGGAGCCGCGGCCCGCGCCTGCAGCGTCAGATGCTCTGGGCCATCGTCGCGGTCTGGGTCGTCGTGATGGTGCCGGGGGCGTTCTTCATGTTCAAGCATTCCTTCGAAGTCCTGTTCGGCGCCGGCTGATGACCGCCGCCGGAGTACGCATCGATCCGCCCCGCAGCCCGTCGACGCGCCGGTTGCGAGGCCGCACCAACACCGAGCTCTACGCCTGGCTGTTCATGCGGGTGTCGGGAATCCTGCTGGTGGTGCTGGTGCTCGGGCACCTGTTCATCATGAACATCCTCGACGGCGGGGTGCAGCGGATCAATTTCGGATTCGTGGCCGGCCGGTGGGCCTCGCCGTTCTGGCAGGTGTGGGACCTGCTGATGCTGTGGCTGGCGCAGCTGCACGGCAGCAACGGCCTGCGCACCGTGATCAACGACTACACCCGCAAGGACGCCACCCGGTTCTGGCTGAAGATGGCGCTCTACACCGCCTCGGTCGTGGTGATCGCGCTGGGAACGCTGGTGATCTTCACCTTCGATCCATCAATCTCCTAGCGGCCGCACAGGCTGCGGGCGGAACCGAGAGTTAGGCGAGTATGCAAACCCATCGCTACGACGTGGTGATCGTGGGCGCCGGCGGCGCCGGCATGCGGGCTGCGCTGGAATCCTCCAACCGGACCCGGACCGCCGTCCTCACCAAGCTGTACCCGACCCGGTCCCACACCGGCGCGGCCCAGGGCGGCATGTGCGCGGCCCTGGCCAATGTCGAGGAGGACAACTGGGAGTGGCACACCTTCGACACGGTCAAGGGCGGTGACTATCTCGTCGACCAGGACGCCGCCGAGGTGATGTGCCGGGAAGCCATCGACGCGGTGCTCGACCTGGAGAAGATGGGGCTTCCGTTCAACCGCACCCCGGCCGGCCGGATCGACCAGCGCCGCTTCGGCGGCCATACCCGCAACCACGGTGAGGCGCCCGTCCGGCGCTCCTGCTACGCGGCCGACCGCACCGGCCACATGATCCTGCAGACGCTGTACCAGAACTGCGTCAAGCAGGGCGTGGAGTTCTACAACGAGTTCTACGTCCTGGATTTGCTGCTGAGCCGCCGCGCCGATGGCGTGGAGGTCGCCTCGGGCGTGGTCGCCTACGAGCTGGCCACCGGCGAGATCCACGTGTTCAACGCCAAGTCGGTGGTGCTGGCCACCGGCGGTTTCGGCAAGGTTTTCAAGACCACCTCCAACGCCCACACCCTGACCGGGGACGGGATGGGGGTCATCTGGCGCAAGGGCTTGCCCTTGGAGGACATGGAGTTCTTCCAGTTCCACCCGACCGGCCTGGCCGGGCTGGGCATCCTGCTGTCCGAGGCTGCCCGCGGCGAGGGGGCGATCCTGCGCAACAGCGAGGGCGAGCGCTTCATGGAGCGCTACGCCCCGACCATCAAGGACCTGGCCCCGCGTGACATCGTGGCGCGCTCGATGGCCAACGAGGTCCGGGAGGGCCGGGGTGCCGGCCCGCACAAGGACTACGTGCTGCTCGACCTGACCCACCTGCCGCGCGAGCAGATCGACGCCAAGCTGCCCGACATCACCGAGTTCGCCCGTACCTACCTCGGGGTCGAGCCCTACACCGAGCCGGTTCCGGTCTACCCCACCGCGCACTACGCGATGGGCGGAGTGCCTACCAACGTCGAGGCCGAGGTGCTGCGCAACAACACCGACGTGGTGCCGGGCCTGTACGCCGCCGGCGAGGTCGCCTGCGTCTCGGTGCACGGCTCGAACCGGCTGGGCACCAACTCGCTGCTGGACATCAACGTCTTCGGCCGCCGGGCCGGTATCGCGGCCGCCGACTACGCGCTCGGCGTCGAGCTGCCCGACCTGCCGGCAGCCGCCGAGGATCAGGTGGCCACCATGGTGCGGCGGCTGCTCACCTCGACCGGAACCGAGCGGGTCGCCACCATCCGCGGCGAGCTGCAGAACACCATGGACCGCAACGCCCAAGTGTTTCGCACCGAGGAATCACTCGCCGAGGTCCAGGCCGATATCGCCAAGCTCAAGGAGCGCTATGCCGAGGTGGCGATCTCTGACAAGGGCAAGCGCTACAACTCCGAACTGCTCGAGGCCGTCGAGCTCGGCTTCCTGCTCGACCTGGCCGAGGTGCTGGTGGTCAGCGCCCGCAACCGCAAGGAGTCACGCGGTGGCCATGCCCGCGAGGACTACCTCGAGCGCGACGACGAGAACTACATGAAGCACACCATGGCCTACCGCCAGGCCGACGGCAGCATCGCGCTGGACTGGAAGCCGGTCGTGCAGACCCGCTACCAGCCGATGGCCCGCAAGTACTGATCTGCCTTATCGTTCAGGGAAAGTTGATGCAGCCATGACCGCAGTAGCCGAACGTCCGGTCGCCGTCGAGGCGCCGAAGGCGCGCACCGTCGAGGTCAAGATCCGCCGGTACAACCCGGAAATCTCCGACGAGGTGCGCTGGGTTACCTACCGGGTGGAGGCCTACCCGACGGATCGGGTGCTCAACCTGCTCACCAAGATCAAGGACGAGCAGGACGGCACGCTGACCTTCCGCCGGTCCTGCGCGCACGGGGTGTGCGGCTCGGACGCGATGCGTATCAACGGCGTCAACCGGCTGGCCTGCAAGGTGCTGATGAAGGACATGCCGGCCAAACTGACCATCGAGCCGATCAAGGGACTGCCGGTCGAGAAGGACCTGGTCGTCGACATGGAGCCGTTCTTCGAGGCCTACCGGGCGGTCAAGCCGTTCCTGATCACCGGCGGCAACCCGCCCACCAAGGAATGGCTGCAGTCCCAGGCGGATCGGGACCGTTACGACGACACCACCAAGTGCATCCTGTGCGCGGCGTGCACGACGTCCTGCCCGGTGTTCTGGACCGACGGCTCGTACTTCGGGCCGGCCGCGATCGTCAACGCGCACCGGTTCATCTTCGACTCCCGCGACCAGGGTGCCGAGGAGCGGCTGGAGATCCTGAACGACCGCGAGGGCGTCTGGCGCTGCCGGACCACCTTCAACTGCACCGAGGCCTGCCCGCGGGGCATCGAGATCACCAAGGCCATCAAGGAGGTCAAGCAGGCGCTGCTGTTCCGCCGCGTCTGACCTCGTCTTGTTGCTGTGTGATATCCACCGGTCGTTGGAACGACCGGTGGATATCACACAAGTAGGGCAGCCCGGAGCTGCCGCACGACCCCGGCTTCATCGGTCCGCAGCGCCCAACTGGGAAACCGGAGCACCAGCGCTCCGTCGAGCGACAACGCGTTCTGCCGCTTCTGATCGGCCCACCAGTTGGTGACGGTGAGGTGGAGTGCGCCGTCCACCTCTGCGATGACGCTGCGGCCGTCGGCTCGTTTCCAGCACGCGTCCAGGTAGCGCCGTGCTCCGTCGAAGTTCCGGCGTACGAGCTGCCGGTGTGGCGTGGGCAGCCGATGGCGACGGCAGATGCGGACGAAGTCCAGCTCGGTCAATGCCTGCGAGCCACCCGCGATGTCATGCAAACTAGCGATGAGAATTCGACGATGCTTGGTACAGGTTCGGCTGCTGACCGCGGCCAGGAGTTGCGGCGGTGTGGCCAGTCGCTGTTGGACAGCAGCGGCAAACAGCCCGCAGGCCGGCCGGGCATCGGTGAACTTCCTGGCTGCGACGACGAGGGCGTGGGGCAACCGGTCGACTCGAAAGGCTCCAGCATCTGGCGCAGGAGACCAGAGCCGGCTGCGGTGTACTCGCACCTCGACCCCTGAGACGACCGGAGCGGGCACGCCCACAGGTACCAGTACATCCACCCAGTCACGAGACCACCCTCGTAGGCCGTGGTATTCCGCGGCGGTGAATCCCGTCAACGCGCAACGAGGGCCGGCGTTCACCAAGGCGACGTCCCACCGCTGACGGCGGGTCAAGGGTCCGTTGTGGAGCACTACGGCGATTCCCACCCGTTGCCAGCGACGCGCAGCCAGCTGAGCCTTCACCTGGCCGGGCGTGCGACCGCTGCGATACAGGGTGGACAGGGACACGACGTCGCGCACAGCCAAAGCATTGCTGACGTACACCGTGGACAGCCCCGGTGCCGGAATCTGTGGATGGTCGTCGGAGGTGCCTATCGGGGTGTGATATCCACCGGTCGTCCGAGCGACCGGTGGATATCACACACGCGGCGGGAGGGGACGGGGTTAGCGGAGCGGGACGATGTCGGCGGCGCCCAGCCGGGCGGCGTCGGCGGTCGCGTCGTCGGGCTGTTCCTGGGACTCGCGCTCGGCGGCGACCCGGGCCAGGTAGTGCTCGACCTCGGTGGCGGTGTGCGCGGCGTCCCAGCCCAGCACCGGTGCCATCAGCGCGGCCGCCACCGGGGCGGCCGAAACTCCCCGGTCCCAGGCCTCGATGGACGCACGGGTCCGCCGGGCCAGCACGTCGTCCAGGTGCCGGGCGCCCTCGTGGGTCACCGCGTAGACCACCTCGGCGCGCAGATAGTCATCGACGCCGGGCAGCGGCTCGGCCAGCGAGGGGTCCGCGGCGATCATGTCGAGCACCTCGTGCACCAGGCTGCCGTAGCGTCCGAGCAGATGGTCGATGCGCACCACGTGCAACCCGGACCGGGCGGCCAACTGGTGGCGCTGGTTGCGCACCCCCTCCCAGCCCTCGGCCCCGACCAGCGGGATCCGCTCGGTCACCGAGTCCGGCACCGAGGCGTCCATCGCCCGGACCGCCTCGTCCACCGCGTCACGGCCCATCACCCGGTAGGTGGTGTACTTGCCGCCCGCGATCACCACCAGCCCCGGCACCGGATGGCCCACCACGTGCTCGCGGGACAGCTTCGAGGTCAGCTCGGACTCCCCCGACAGCAGCGGCCGGAGCCCGGCGTAAACCCCCTCCACGTCGGCCCGGCTCAGCGGTGAGGACAGCACCGAGTTCACCTGGCCGAGCAGGTAGTCGATGTCGCGGGCGCTGGCCGCCGGGTGGGCCAGGTCGAGGTTCCAGTCGGTGTCGGTGGTGCCGATGATCCAGTGCCGGCCCCACGGGATCACGAACAGCACGCTGGTCTCGGTACGCAGGATCAGCCCGGTGGAAGACTGCAACCGGTCCCGGGGCACCACCAGATGCACGCCCTTGGACGCCCGCACCTGGAACTGGCCGCGGGTGTCGGCCAGTTGCTGGGTCTCGTCCGTCCAGACCCCGGTGGCGTTGATGACCTGCTTGGCCCGGACGTCGAACTCCACCCCGGTCTCCAGGTCCACCAGCCGGGCACCGGTGACCCGGCCGGCCTGGTGGTTGAAGTCGAGCACCCGGGTGCGGTTGGCCGCCAGCGCGCCGAACGCGACCGCGGTGCGCACCACCATCATGGTGTGCCGGGCGTCGTCGACCTGGGCGTCCCAGTACTGCACCGCGCCGGTGAGCGAGTCCGGCGCCAGGCAGGGCGCCTCGCGCAGCGCCCGCCGGCGGCTCAGGTGCCGGTGGTGCGGCAGGCCGCGGGAACTGCCGGCAGCGGTGCCCAGGGTGTCGTAGAGCAGCACGCCGGCGCCGACGTAGGGACGTTCCCACAGCCGGTGGGTGAGCGGGTACAGGAACGGCACCGGCCGGATCAGGTGCGGGGCGATGTGCTGGATCAGCAGGCCGCGCTCGTGCAGCGCCTCGCGCACCAGGCCGAAGTCCAGCATCTCCAGGTAGCGCAGGCCGCCGTGGATCAGCTTGCTGGACCTGCTGGACGTGCCGCTGGCCCAGTCCCGGGCCTCCACGATGGCGGTGGACAGGCCGCGGGTCACCGCGTCCAGGGCGGCACCGGCCCCCACCACCCCGCCGCCGACGATCAGCACGTCGAGCTCGGGAGTGTCGCGCATCGCCACCAGGGCGTCGTCGCGGTTGGCCGGCGACATCGCCCGGACGGTCATCGGCTGCCCCGGCGAACGGCTGCTGAACCCGGGCCGGGCTCAGTCAAGGCCGACCCAGTCCAGGGTGCGCTCGACCGCCTTGCGCCAGCCGGCATAGCCGTCCCGGCGCTGCTGGTCGCTCCAGGCCGGCATCCAGCGCTCGGCCTGGTTCCAGTTCGCCCTGAGTTCATCGGTGTCCTTCCAGAATCCGACTGCCAGCCCGGCCGCGTACGCAGCTCCCAGCGCGGTGGTCTCGGCGACCACCGGACGGCTGACCGGCACCCCGAGGATGTCGGCTTGCAGTTGCATGCACAGGCTGTTGGCGGTCACCCCGCCGTCGACCCTGAGCACGTCCAGGCTGACCCCGGAATCCCGCGCCATCGCCTCGATGACATCGCGGCTCTGGTAGCAGATCGCTTCCAGGGTAGCTCGGGCCAGGTGCGCCCCGGAGTGGTAGCGCGACAGGCCGACGATCGCGCCCCGGGCATCGGATCGCCAGTACGGGGCGAACAGGCCGGAGAAGGCCGGGACGAAGTACGCCCCGCCGGTGTCGTCCACCCGGGCCGCCAGCGCCTCCACCTCGGCCGCGGCGGAGATGATGCCCAGCTGGTCGCGCAGCCACTGCACGGCCGAGCCGGTCACCGCGATGGAGCCCTCCAGCGCGTACACCGGCCGGTCGCCGCCGAACTGGTAGCACACCGTGGTCAGCAGCCCGTGCTCGCTGGCCACCGGCTCGGTGCCGGTGTTGAGCAGCAGGAAGTTGCCGGTGCCGTAGGTGTTCTTGGCCTCACCCGGCGCGAAGCACACCTGGCCGACGGTGGCGGCCTGCTGGTCGCCGAGGGCGCCGGTCAGTGCGATCCCGTTGGCCGGCCCGGCCACCGTGACCTCGCCGTAGCCGGCGGGGTCCGAGGACGGCCGGATCTCGGGCAGCATCGCGCGCGGGATGTCGAAGAAGGACAGCAGCTCCGGGTCCCAGTCCAGGGTGCGCAGGTCCATCAGCATCGTCCGGCTGGCGTTGGTGACGTCGGTGACGTGCACGCCACCGGCGGTGCCGCCGGTGAGGTTCCACAGCAGCCAGCTGTCGATGGTGCCGAAGAGCGCCTCGCCGGACTCGGCCGCCGCCCGCACCCCATCGACGTTCTCCAAGATCCACTGGAGCTTGCCGGCCGAGAAGTAGGTGGCCGGCCGCAGGCCGGCCCGGGCCCTGATCACCGCTCCGCGATCGTCGCGATCCAGGGCGGCGGCGATCCGGTCGGTGCGGGTGTCCTGCCAGACGATCGCGTTGTAGCAGGGCTGTCCGGTCCGGCGGTTCCAGACCAGCGCGGTCTCGCGCTGGTTGGCGATGCCCAGCGCCGCGAGGTCGGTGGCGGCCAGGCCCGCCTCGCTCATAGCGGCATACAGCACGTCCTGGCTGCGTTGCCAGATCTCCACCGGGTCGTGCTCCACCCAGCCGGCCCGGGGCAGCAGCTGGGAATGCTCGAGCTGGTGCCGGGCCCGCTCGTTGCCGCCGTGGTCGAAGACCATGCACCGGGTGCTGGTGGTGCCCTGGTCGATCGCCGCGACGAAGTCAGCCATGCTGCCCGCCGAGCGATGCCGAGCGGGCGCCGCGCCAGCCGCGGATCCCGAGCCAGCCGATGGCGGTGCCGAGGGCCAGCGACACCACGGTCAGCACCAGGTGCACCCCGAAGAAGGCGGTCGGCCCGTGCTGCCAGGACCGGTCGTCGGCCCAGATGTTCTTGAGGAAGGTCGGCCAGATGATCCAGGACCAGACGCCGAAGCCGGTCAGGAACACCGAGACCCGCCTGGTCAGCCGCATGCCGCCATTATCCCTGCACCTCTCGGCAAGATCCGCACGGCTGGTCGTTGACCGGATCGGCCCGCTGCCGG
>JAVEEO010000557.1 GCA_030840415.1 Pseudonocardiales bacterium
GGCTTGCGGCCCTCACCGGCCGGCCCGCGGTAGGCCTGGGCGATGTCGAGCCAGTGCTCGGCGTCCGGGCCGACGGCGGTGAGCGCCAGGTCGTCGCGGTGCCGGCGCCGGGTCACCAGCAGGCAGAAGTCCTCGGCGGGACCGCTGATCCGCTGGCTCGCACTCTCCGGTCCGAACTGCCACACGGCCCCGGACGGTGCCGTCAACTCGTAGTGGAAGTCGACGTTGGGACGTGGCTCGTTGCGCGCGAGGTAGCCGAAGTCCCAGGTACGCACCGCGAACGTGACCAGGAACCTGATCCGGTCGGTGCGGGTCGGCCGGACGCCCAGGGCGTCGGCGATGTCCTGGCCGTGCGCGAAGGCCTCCATCATGCCGGCCATCATCAGCACCGATGGTGGCAGTGGATTGACCAGCCACGGCACCAACTGGTCGGCCGGCACCGAGGACAGTGCCTTGACCGCCGCGGCCCGCTCGGCCTTCCAGCGGCCGAACAGCACCTCGGGCGGGTCGGCGAGGTATTCGCCCAGCGCATTGGCCACGTTGACGGTGAAGTTCTGGTCCAGCCGCGCCATCAGGGCGGTGAAGGCCTCCGGGTCCGCGGCAGCCAGCCCGGCCATCCGGAACGTCGCAGCCAGGTGCGCGACCTGATGCCGGATGGTCCAGCCGGGCGCCGGCGTCGGCAGCTCCCACTGCTCGTCGGCCAGCCTGGCCAGCAGGTCGTCGAGCTCGTCGCATTCTGCCGTCAAAGCCCCGCTCGGGTCCGGTTGCTGGGTCACTGTGCCTCGTCCTCTCGCCACTGCGGTTCGCTGTCGAACTTGCCGTCCCGAGCCTGCTTCAGCGCCCTCGCGAGATTCACTTTGCCCTTGCTGGAAGGCGATGTTGGGCCATCTGGAAGTCCGGCCGTCGCAGCGACTCGCCGAACCGGAGCCGGCCCCGTGGCATGCCGGATAGCCCCCGTGGCACGCCGGATAACAGTCGGGTTGCCACCTGCCCATTCAAATCTCATACGGAGCTAACATCAGTTACTCTCCGCACATGCTGCGGAGCGCTGCGTGATCCGGCCGCACCCGCCACGCCGGGTGACGGCACTGGCGGCGTCCTGCCTGCTGGTCGGGCTCAGCACCAGCATCGTCACCAGCATGCTGCAGGCGCCCGGGGTGGCGGCCGCCTCGCCCGCCATCACCGTGACCGGGCAGGCGCCGGCGACGGTGCTGGCCGGCAACCCGGTGACCTTCACCCTGACCGCCGCCAACCCGGCGGCCAATGCCGGTTCGCAGCCGGAATACAACACCACGCTGCGCGAGGTGCTGCCGGTGGGCGTGGCCTACCAGTCCGGATCGACCACCCCGGCCGACGCCGGCGAGCCGACCGTGCTGACCGATCCCGGCAACGGCCAGCAGACCCTGATCTGGAGCGACCTGTTCGACCTGCCGACCGGCTCGTCGGACGGCCTGTCCTTCGCCGCGACCACCAGCCTGCCGGTCGGCAGCACGGTGGTCCCGGTCGCCACCGCCTATGCCAGCACCGCACCGCGCTACGTCGCGCACTTCAGCGCCACCGGGCTGCCGATCGCCGACCCGCGGATCCAGGTCGCCACCAGTACCCCGGGCGCCACCGTGATCACCGCGCTGCAGCTGAGCAAGACCGAAGCCAGTCCGGACGCCAAGCTGCTGCGCGGCCTGCACCAGCACCCGACGACCTACACGCTGCGGCTGAGCAACACCAGCCTGGCCGCCACCACCGGCGTCACGGTGCAGGACTACCTGCCGGCCGCGCTGGAGTTCCTCGGCTGCGGCCAGCTCGACAACACCAGCGGCGCGGCCATGGAGTACCCAGGGGCCCCCCGGCTGACCGCGACGCCGGCGGTGGGTGCGAACTGCCTGGCGCCGAGCGCGGTGGACACCGTGCTGAACCCGCCGCCCAACGGCACCGTCAGCTATCCGCCGGGCATCTACACCAAGCTGAGCTGGACGTTGGGCACCCTCGCCGCCGGCCAGAGCAGCACCATCCGCTATGCCGCCGCGGTGGGCCTGAAGCAGAACGTGCTGTTCTCCACCGGGCCCAGCCCGGCCTCGCTGGGGCAGGCCGCCAACCTCGACAACAACACCGGCGCCGGCACCCGGCAGCTCGACGCCGCGGCCACCCTGACCAGCTACGCGCACGCCGGCGGCAGCTACACCGGACCGGCGGTCGGCGGGGCGGCCAGCGTGTCGGACACCAGCCACCGGGTCAGCGTGCACGATCTGCGGATCGGCAAGGCGGTCACCGGCACGCAGTTCGTCGCCGGTGCCGTCTCCGACTACACGGTGCGCATCGATTCCGGCGAGTACGCCGACAACTCCGCCCTCTCGATCACCGACGTGCTGCCCAATGGCCTGTGCCCGCTGGACCAGCTCACCGACTACGCCGCCGGAGCGCCGGCCGACTGCGCCCCGGCAGCCGGGCACGCCCCGTCCCAGCCGTACCAGTCGGTCACCCAGAACGCCGACGGCAGCTTCACCGTCGTGTTCGCACCGCTGGCCGTTCCGCGGGACGGCTCGTTGACGATCAGCTATCCGGCACGGAACCGGGCCGTCTACACCGGCGGGTCGCTGGCCGGGGTGCCGCCGGCGGCCGGCGACAGCTTCGCCAACACCGCGACCGGGCAGGCGAGCGCCGTTCCGCTGCCGGCCACCGGGGTGTCGGGCAACCAGGCGGTGCGCGACGCCAGTTCGGCCACCCTGACCAGCACCGGCAGCGCGCTGGCCGCCACCGTCGCGGCACGCAGCACCCCGATGCAGTGCTCGGACCCGGCAACCAGCTACGGCACCGGCAACCCGATCTTCCTCAAGGGCGACCGGATCTGCTTCCAGTTGCGGGTCGACTTCACGGCGGCCAACCAGACCCGCAACGCGGTGCTGACCGACTTCCTGCCGCCGGGCACCGGCTACTCCGACGCCAGCGTCAGCTACCCGGCGGCCAACACCGTCGACCCGGCCCAGATCGGCTTCGACGCGGCCGCGGCGGCCGGCGGTGTGCTCAGCTGGAGCCTGGGGGCCGGCCAGCCCGACGGTTCGACCATGGTGGCGGCCGGTGCGGTGTTCGTGGTCCGGTTCAGCGTCCTGGTCACCGCCGCGGCGGCCGGCCCGGCGCCGGACAAGCCCGGCAACATCGCCAAGCTGCGCAGCACCGACAGCGCCGGGACGGTCAGCTCGCTGCGCGGCGGTGCCGACTTCCGGGTGGCGGCGGCACCGCCGGCCACCGTCGCCAAGGGGGTGGCCAGCGTGAACGGCGCGCCGCCGGCCCCGGGGCCGGGTGCTGACCACGTGCTGGTCCGCGAAGGCGATTCGGTGACCTTCGACATCGAGGTGGGCAACGCCGGGGCGGCGGCCACCGGCAACGCCGTCGACATCGACGACCTGCAGCTGTGGGACCTGCTGCCAGCCGGGCTGCACTGTGCCCAGGTCGGCGCGATCGGCGGCGGTGGCAGCTGCACCGACCCGGGGGCGCCGGGGCAGCCGAGCTTCACCGGAAACGCCACCCTCAGCGCGCTGCGGTGGAACGACGGGCCGCTGGCCGCCGGTGCGAGCACCACCCACTCCTACACCGTGAACATCCCGGCCGGGGTCAGCGTCTCGACGGTGTTCGACAACACCGCGGCGCTGCGCTCCTACACCGCCGGTACCGACCAGTCCGACAGCGTCACCTACTACCCGGCCGCGAACGTCGACAGCTCGGTGCTGGCCGCCCAGTACGACGCACCGGCGGCCAGCGACGGCAGCGACGTCTACCTGCGCGACGTCAGCGTCAGCTCCGCGATCAGCTCCGCCGTCGCCGAGGCGGGCAACGCCGGCGCCGAGACGGTCCCGGTCGCCAGCACGCAGGCGACCATCGGCGAGCAGCTGAGCCTGGTGGTGACCGCCCGGGTGCCGGCCGGCTCGAGCGTCTACAACGGCAGTTTCAGCAGCCCGCTGCCCGCCGGCCTGTCGATGGTCAGCGCCACCGCTGGCTACACCGCCGACGCCACGCTGCCCGCCGACCAGCCGCTGCCGGCCGGTTTCAGCTTCGATCCGGCGGTGCCCGGCATCCGGTGGCCGGCCGGCTACGACAACACCACCGGCACCGACCAGCTGTTCGCGATCACCGTGCTGGCCCGGCTGGCCCCGCTGGCGGCCAACCAGCACGCGGTGGTGCGCACCAGCACCGCTACCTTCTCCAGCGCCACCGCCGGAAGTGGTGGCAGCCTGCTGCCGGCCAGGACCGGATCGTCCAGCGTCACCGACGTGGAGCCGGCGGTGTCGCTGATCAAGACCAACGACGCCGGTACCGGGGTCTCCGGCGGCCAGCTGGTCGGCTACACCGTCAGGGCCAACAACGCGGCCGGCCGACCGCCACTGCACGACGGCTGGCTGGCCGACTGCCTGCCGGCCGGCCTGACGTTCGCCGGCTACTCGGCGCCGCCGGCCGGGGTGAGCACCGCGCCGGCGGTCCCGGGCGACGGCAGCAACGGCTGCCCGGCCGGCACCACCCTGCTCAGTTGGAACCTCGCCGATCTGGCCGGCGGGACGTCGCGCACCGTGGCCTACACCGCCACCGTGGACCCGTCGGCGTCAGGCAAGGACGGCTACCTCAACCTCGCCGCCCTGACCGGCAACAGCCTGGCCGGCAGCCGGGGATCGCCGGTGGCCGACGGCAACCCCGACGGCCGGGCCTACAGCGCCGGGGCCACCAGCACGGTCACCGTCGCCGGAGCCACCGCGCAGACATCGGTGGTTCCCGGCTCGGCCACCATCGGCGGCACCGTCAGCTACACCGGTACGGCGGTGCTGCCGGCCGGGGTGAACTTCTACAACCTGTCGCTGATCGAACAGCTGCCCGCCGGCATCGACGCGACCTCGGTGGTGCCCGGTGCCGTGGACTGCGCGAACGCCGACAGCACGGCGTGCACGCCGGCCGCCGCCGGCCGGTTGTCCGCGTCCGCGGGGCCGGGTACGTCCACCCTGATCGGCTGGCTGCTCGGCGACGTGCCGTACGCCTCGCAGGTCCGGACGGTGCGGGTGCACTACACCGCCCGGGTCGCCGACGTCGCGGCTGCCAGCGCCGGGGCGGTGCTGGCCAACTCGATCCGGCTCGGCTGGGACAACGCCGCCCGGACGCCGCCGGCCAGCGCCGCCGCTGCCTTCCAGCAGTCGAGCCCGAACGCCGCCGCGTCGGTCACGGTGGCCGAACCGGGCCTGTCGGTGGCCAAGGCGGTCAGCCGGCTGCACCCCGAACCGGGCCAGAGCTTCACCTACACGGTGACGGTCAGCAACCGCAACACCGCTCCCACCAGCGCCGGGTACACCGTCACCGTCACCGACACGGTGCCGGCCGGGGTGGTGGTCGACCCGGCCAGCATCTCCGCCGGCGGCACCATCAGCGGCGCCGACCCGGTGACCGGCGGCGGGGTGCTCAGCTGGAGCCTGCCGGGCCCGGTCGCCAAGGGCGCCGCGCTGCCGGGGCTGACCTACACCGCCACGCTGGCGCCGTCCGGCTCGGTGACGGCCGCCGCGCTGGTCAACACCGCCCGGATCACCGGCTACGACTCGCTGCCGGCCGGTGGCCGGCACTACACCGGGCCCAGCGCGACCGCCTCGATCACCCCGTTCTTCCCAAGGCTGACCACCACCAAGTCCACCCCGGCCGGCAGCACCGGCTACATCGGCGAGTCCTTCGGCTGGCTGATCACGGTGCGCAACACCGGCTCGGGCGTCGGCTACCAGATCGCGACCACCGACGCGCTGCCACCCAACTGGACCTACGACGCCGGCAGCGCCCGGGTCTCGGTCGCCGGCGGCCCGGCCACCCCGGTCGAGCCGGCGGTGAGCACCGCCGGCAGCGTCCAGACGCTGAGCTGGACCGGCCTGGGCACGCTCAACCCGGCCGGGGTGCTGAGCATCGCACTGACCGCGACCCCGCAACCCGGGGTGAGCGGCTCGCCCGGGGTCGGGCTGGCGGTCAACCACACCAACTCGGCCAGCTCGGTGGCCCAGGATGCCACCGGTGCCACCGCCAACGGCGCCGGCTCCTACACCGCGGGCCCGGGCAGCGCCGTGGCGCACATCGGCTCGGCCGACCTGAGCCTGACCAAGACGGTGAGCAGCGCGCCGGTGGCCGGCGGCACCGGCAGCTGGACGCTCACGGTGCGCAACGCCGGCCCGAACCCGGCCACCGGTCCGTTCACCGTCACCGACCGGCTCACCGACCCGCTGCCCAGCGGCGTCGGCGGGATCAGCGCCTCGGGTGCCGGCTGGTCCTGCGGCACCGCGGTGCCGGTCAGCTGCCAGCGGACCGCGGCCGGGGACACCCTCGCCAGCGGCGCGAGCTTCCCGGCGATCACACTGGTCTACTCCGTTGATCCGTCGGTGCCGGACGGCAGCACGCTGGCCAGCACCGCCGGCGTCAGCGCCCGGACCCAGGACCCGAACCCGGCCGACAACAGTGCCAGCACCCCGGCGGTGGTCCGGGCGTCGGCTGACCTGGCGATCACCACCAGCCTGGC
>JAVEEO010000558.1 GCA_030840415.1 Pseudonocardiales bacterium
TCGCCGCCCGCCGGCAGGACTGACCCGGGCACGACTGACCCGGGCACGACTGACCCCCGGCAGAACTGACCGGGGTTCAGTCCGGGTCGGGCCCGGACGGCGGCAGCATGCCGTGCTGGCGCAGTCGCCGGTCGCGCAGCTCGTCGGCGTAGGCCAGGCTCACGAACAGCGGCCCGATCACCACGAACAGCGCCGCGTAGATCCGGATCTCCAGCCGGCCCGGCAGCAGCAGCAACACGGTGACCGGGATGACGGCGATCAGCATGATCCGGCCGGCCTCGCGCAGCCGCCAGTCCGGCCCGGTCAGGTCGGCGAAAACCCAGTCGTGGTAGCGCTCGGGCAGCCGGCCGCCGAGGGCGTAGCCGAGCCACCGCAGCACGCCGGGGTGTTCGCTGGAGGACATCACCGCTCCAGTCTGGACGTTAGGGTTGCCGGCGTGGACACCGCCTTCTATGCCGGCCTCGACACCGAGCTGACCGGCAGGGGAGCCGGCATGGAACTCACCGGCACCGTCCTCAGCGCCGCTGCCTGCGGCGGCCCCTGGTCGGCGGAGCTGCAGCACGGCGGGCCGCCGAGCGCGCTGCTGGTCCGGTTGGCCGAACAGCTGGCCGCCGCGGCCGTCGGGCACCGCAACCTGGTGGCGGCCCGGACCGCCGCCGAGTTCCTGGCTCCGGTTCCGGTCGCCCCGCTTCAGGTGTGGGCCCGAGTGGAGCGGCTGGCCCGCAGTGCGGTGTTGGTCCGGACCCAGCTGGCGGCGTCCGGCAAGCCATGCCTGCAGGCCCGGGTCTGGCTGATGACCGAGAGCCCCGACGGGCGTCCGCCCGCGGCAGGCCCGGCCGTCCTGGCCGGGTCAGCCGCGGCGGATCGGGATGTGGCGGATCCGGGCGCGGCCGAGCTGTTGACGACCGAGGACCCGACCGAACTACCGGACTTCGGGATGGACGGCTTTCCCTACGCCGAGCACCTGGACTGGCGCGCGGTGTCGGGCAAGGCCCGCGAACCGGGTCCGGCCACCGTCTGGGTCCGCGCCCGGGTGCCGCTGCTGGCCGGCGAGCAGCCGTCCACCCTGCAGCGACTGCTGGTGGTCGCCGACTCGGCCAGTGGTGTCTCCTCGCTGCTGGACTGGGACGACTGGTCCTTCGCCAACATCGACCTCGATGTGCACCTGGTGCGCCAGAGTCAGGACGACTGGGTGTTGATGCAGGCCGTCAGTGAACTCGGCGCCGGCCTGGGCCTGGCTCGCTCCAGCCTGTCCGACCGGGCCGGCCTGGTAGGGGCCGGGCTGCAGACGCTGCTGGTCCGCAGCCGCCGCGACTGACCGCAGATTGTGGTGCAGGTCACAGCTTCTTCGGAAATGCCCGTTGGGCATCGACGGTTTTGAACCTCGGTAGTTGAACACTAAACAGTTAGGAGTTCCGATGACGCTCGCAGCCACCTCGATCCCCGGTTACCTGGCCGGCACCTGGTCGATCGACCCCGCCCACTCCGACGTCTCGTTCTCGGTGCGGCACATGATGGTCAGCAAGGTGAAGGGCCGCTTCGGCTCGTTCTCCGGCACCATCGTAACCGCCGAGGACCCGGCCCAGTCCTCGGTCACCGCCGAGATCGACCTGAACTCGATCGACACCAACAACGCCCAGCGCGATGACCACATCCGCTCCCGCGACTTCTTCGAGGTGGAGAAGCACCCGACCATGACCTTCACCTCCACCTCGGTGCGAGCTGACGGCGGGGACTTCCTGCTGACCGGCGACCTGACCCTCAAGGGCATCACCAAGCCCGTCACCCTCAAGCTCGAGCTCAACGGCATCGGCCCGGACCCGTACGGAGGCACCCGCGCCGGCTTCACCGCCACCACCGAGATCAGCCGCAAGGAGTTCGGCGTCGACATCGACATGCCGATGGACGGCGGCGGCGTGGTCATCGGCGACCGGATCAGCATCGCGCTCGAGATCGAGGCCGTGCTGGCCACCGCCTGACCAGCGACAGTTGTCGAGCACGTCATCGGCGAGCCGGCCCGCACCAGGGCCGGCTCGCCGAGTGGGTTCGGCTAGTCCTTGATCTCGCAGATCACCGCGCCGGACGCGACCACCGCGCCGGCCTCGGCCGACAGCCCGGTGACGGTGCCGGCCTTGTGGGCGTTGATCGGCTGCTCCATCTTCATCGCTTCGAGCACCACCACCAGGTCGCCGGCCGCCACCGTGTCGCCGTCGCTGACCGCCACCTTGACGATGGTGCCCTGCATGGGCGCGGTCAGTGAGTTCCCGGACGCCGCGGCGCCGGCCCGCTTGGCCCCGGAGCGCTTGGGCGCCTTCTTCGCACCGCCGGCGGCAGCCGTCCCACCCGCGCCGAAGCCGGCCGGCAGGCTGACCTCCAGCCGCTTGCCGTTCACCTCGACCACCACCCGGTCCCGATCCGGCACCGGGTCAGAACCGTCGGCGGCACCGGTGAAGGCGGGGATCTGGTTGTCGAACTCGGTCTCGATCCACTGGGTGAACACGGTGAAGGGCGCACTGTCGGCCGGGGCGAAGGCCGGGTCGCGGACCACCGCGCGGTGGAACGGCAGCGCGGTCGCCATGCCGTCCACCACATACTCGTCCAGCGCCCGGCGAGACCGGGCCAGCGCCTCGTCGCGGGTCTCGCCCCAGACGATCAGCTTGGCCAGCAGCGAGTCGAAGGCACCGCCGATCACCGAGTCGGCCTCGATGCCCGAGTCCACCCGGACGCCCGGGCCGGCCGGCTCGCGGTAAGTCGTCACGACGCCCGGAGCCGGCAGGAAGCCGCGGCCGGGGTCCTCGCCGTTGATCCGGAACTCGATGGCGTGCCCGCGCGGGGTCGGGTCCTCGGTGAACCGCAGCACCTCGCCGTCGGCGATCCGGAACTGCTCGCGGACCAGGTCCAGGCCGGTGGTCTCCTCCGAGACCGGGTGCTCGACCTGCAGCCGGGTGTTTACCTCGAGGAAGCTGATCACGCCGTCGTTGCCGACCAGGTACTCCACGGTGCCGGCGCCGGTGTAGTGGGCCTCGCGGCAGATCGCCTTGGCCGAGGCGTGGATGCGCTCGCGCTGCTCGTCGGTCAGGAACGGCGCGGGGGCCTCCTCGACCAGCTTCTGGTTGCGCCGCTGCAGCGAGCAGTCCCGGGTGCCGACCACGATCACGTTGCCGTGGGTGTCGGCCAGCACCTGCGCCTCGACGTGCCGGGACCGGTCCAGGTAGCGCTCGACGAAGCACTCGCCCCGGCCGAACGCGCTGACCGCCTCGCGCACCGCGCTGGCATACAACTCCGGGATCTCCTCCAGCGTCCGGGCGATCTTGAGCCCTCGGCCGCCGCCGCCGAAGGCTGCCTTGATGGCCACCGGCAGGCCGTGCTCGGTGGCGAAGGCGACCACCTCGTCCGCGTCGGCCACCGGGTCCGGCGTGCCGGGCACCAGCGGCGCACCGGCCCGCAGCGCGATGTGCCGGGCGGTGACCTTGTCGCCGAGATCGCGAATCGCCTGCGGGGACGGGCCGATCCAGGTGAGTCCGGCGTCCAGCACCGCCTGGGCGAAGTGGGCGTTCTCGCTCAGGAAGCCGTAGCCGGGGTGCACCGCGTCGGCGCCGGACTTCAGCGCCGCGTCGATCACCTTCTCGATCACCAGGTAGGACTCCGCCGGCGTGCTGCCGCCGAGTGCGAAGGCCTCGTCGGCCATTCGGGCGTGCAAGGCGTCGCGGTCGGGGTCGGCGTAGACCGCCACCGAGGTCAGCCCCGCGTCCCGGGCTGCCCGGATGACCCGGACGGCGATCTCGCCGCGATTGGCGATGAGCACCTTGCGCATGCGTCTGCCTCCTGACTGTGCACTTGCCCGTGGCCTGACTATGGCTTGCCCGTGGCCTGCGATCGCGATCTCGGCGGTGTGGTGCGAAGGCTACCCAAGGCGGCCGCGGGCTACGGCAGCTGGTCGAGCCGCTGCTGGCAGCGGGCGGCCACCTCGTCCACCTCGCTCAGGGTGCGGGCCAGGTCGCGCTCACGGGCGCGCAGGTCGGCGGTGATCTCGCCGAGCCGTGCCAGCAGGGTCTCCAGCTGGCGGCGCTCGGAGCTCGCCGCTCCGTCGTACATGCCGACGATCTCGCGGATCTCCGACAGCGACATGCCGAACCGCTTGCCCCGCAGGATCAGCCGCAACCGGGCCCGATCCCGATGGTCATAGACCCGTGCCGAGCCGGCCCGGGACGGCGTGATCAGCCCCTCGGCCTCGTAGAAGCGCAGCGTCCGGGTGGTGATGCCCAGCTCGTCGGCCAGCTCGCCGACCGTCCAGAGCCGGTCGGCCGGACTGGCTTCCGTTGCGGGGGTCATAGCGTTATAGTGCTTAACGTTGACGTAAACGTCAACCCTGCTTGCCGTAAACTCAAAGCCATTCGAACCGCTTCCCGGCGCGATCCGCTGCCAGCGGTTCGTCCAGCGTCCGGGAGTCGCCATGTCCTTCGAGCTGTCAGCCGACCACGAGGTGTTCCGCAAGGTCGTCCGCGACTTCGCCGAGTCCGAGGTTGCCCCGCACGTGGCGAAGTGGGACCGCGAGCACTACTTCCCGGTCGAGCTGATCCCCAAGATGGGCGAGCTGGGCCTGTTCGGCCTGGTGGTGCCCGAGGAGTACGGCGGCGCCGGTGCCGACTTCACCTCGCTGTGCGTGGCCATCGAGGAACTCGGCCGGGTCGACCAGTCCATCGGCATCACGCTGTCGGCCGGGGTGGGCCTGGGCATCAACCCCATCCTCAGCTTCGGCACCGACGAGCAGAAGCAGCAGTGGCTGCCCGACCTAGTGGCCGGGCGCACCCTGGCCGGCTTCGGCCTGACCGAGCCGGAGGCGGGCTCGGACGCCGGCGCCACCCGGACCAGGGCCGAGCTCATCGACGGCCACTGGGTGGTCAACGGCGCGAAGGCCTTCATCACCAACTCCGGCTCCTCGATCACCTCGGTGGTGACGGTGACCGCACGGACCGGCACCACTGCCAGCGGCAAGGCCGAGATCTCGGCCATCCTGATTCCCAGTGGCACGCCGGGCTTCGAGGTGCAGCCGCCCTACGACAAGCTGGGCTGGCGGATCTCCGACACCCACGGGCTGGTCTTTGACGACTGCCGGGTGCCCGAGGCGAACCTGGTCGGGCAACGCGGCACCGGCTTCAAGCAGTTCCTGGCCATCCTCGACGACGGCCGGGTCGCCATCTCGGCGCTGGCCGTCGGGCTCGCCCAGGCCTGCCTGGACGAGTCGCTGCGCTACGCCAAGGAGCGGCACACCTTCGGCAAGCCGATCGGGGCCCGGCAGGCGATCGCCTTCGCCATCAGCGACCTCGCGGTCGCGGTCGAGGCGGCCCGGACGCTGACCTACAAGGCCGCCTGGCTCAAGGACGCCGGCCGCTCGTCCGCCGAGGTCAAGCAGGCAGCCGCGATCGCCAAGCTGTACTCCAGCGAGGCGGCGGTCTCGGCCACCCGGGTGGCGACCCAGGTGTTCGGCGGCTACGGCTTCATGGAGGAGTACCCGGTGGCACGCTTCTACCGCGACGCCAAGATCCTCGAGATCGGCGAGGGAACCTCCGAGGTGCAGCGGATGGTCATCGCCCGCGCGCTCGGCCTGCCCGTCGAATAGGCCTGGCGCCGGGTTACCGGCCCCTGGTCCTACCGCCTCTGGTTCCCCTGATCCGCCCTTGGTTCCCCTGATCCGCCCAGCGATCTTCATCGATATCGCACGCCTGAGCCGTCATTTTCGATGAAGATCAACACTGACCCGCAGGAGAGGACGCCCTCGCCATGAGCGATGCCGACAAGGTAGCGGCCGCACGGCAGGCGACGCTGGCGCCGCACGCCAAGGCCGCCGCCAAGCTCGCCGACGCCAACAAGCTCTACGTCCGGGACCGGATCGCGCTGCTGTTCGACGAGGGCTCCTTCGTCGAGGACTCCCAGTTGGCCAACGCCACCGCGGCCGGTCTGCCGGCCGACGGGGTGGTCACCGGCCAGGGGCTGGTGGAGGGTCGGCCGGCCCTGGTGGTGGCGAACGACCCGAC
>JAVEEO010000563.1 GCA_030840415.1 Pseudonocardiales bacterium
GAGGGCCTCGACGTAGGCCTCAGCGGCCGCGGTGCTCGCGCTCAGCGGCAGGCCGTACGGGTCACGGGGCCGGCGCTGCAGCTGCGGGCTCGGCAGCGCGGCGACCAGTTCCCGCGCCACGTCGGCGGCCTGCTGCCGGATCTCCGGGATGGCCGTGCTCTCCCACAGTTGCCCGCGCCGCAGCGGCCCGACCGTCCAGACCGCCGGCTGGGGCCCGGAGCCCGGCAGCAACCGCCCACCCGCATCGGTGGCGAAGCCGAGGTCCAGCGGCCCGGGCAGCGCGGTGCCCGAGTTGAGCAGGTTGAGGACGAGGGGGTCGTCGTTGACCCGCAGGCCGGTGCAGGTGCCGGTGCAGTTGAAGACGGCGGCCACGCTCAGCGAGCTGCCGTCGTCGAGTTCGACCTGCAGGCCACGTTCGTCCTCGCGGGCCGACACCACGCTGGCGGCGTGCACGGTCAGCGAACCGTCGTCCCGCCGTGCCGCCAGCCAGGCATGCAGCGCCGGGTCGATCCGGTGCCGCACCCGGTCCCAGCGCCGGGCCGCGGTGGCCAGGAACTGGCCGCGGGCCTCGTTCTGCATGCGCGACCACAACTCGGCGGTGATCGGGCGCATCCCGTCGATCACCGGGCGCCAGTCACCGCCGGCCGCGCGAAGGCGCGCGAAGACGAGGCGCCGGACCTCGGCCAGCGTCAGCGACGTCCCGGCCGGGATCGCCGGCGGCGCGGCCGGCGGAACCGGTGCGCTGGCATGGGGCAGCGGGAGCATGCCGTGCCGGGAGGCGACGTGCAGCCGGACCCCGTCCCTGCCCCATCGCAACGCCATGTCGGCCATCGTCAAACCGGCCCCGACCAGCAGGATGTCGCTGCCGGCGCCGATCGCCGGAGCGGAGCCCGCCCGCCACGGGTCGGCAACGAAGCGCGCCGACCTGCGCAGCGCCTCGGGCGCCCAAGCGGTGGACGGCGCCCCGTGCCCCATCGCCAGCACCACCGCGTCGGCGGCCCGGCTGGTGCCGTCGTCCAGGGTGAGCCGCAGCCGGCGGCCGTGCCGGCGCAGGTCCGTGACCCGGGCCACCACGTGCTCCAGCCGCACGGTGCCGGCGGCAGCCACCGCGTCGTCGAGGGTCTGGACGAGGTAGTCCGCGTAGTGCAGTCGCGGCGCGAATCCGCCCGCCGGGAAGTCGACGTCCACGTGCCGTCGCAGCCAGCGCAGGAAGTGCTCGGGATCGTCCGGATCGGCGCTCATCCCCTTGGCCGGCACGTTGAGCCGGTGCCTGGGGTCGGTGGTCGAGTACGCCAGGCCGGCACCCACGGCGTCGGGCTCGACCAGCATGATCTCGACCTGCCGGCCAGCGACGGCGCGGGCCAGGTGGATGGCGCTCAGGCAGCCGCTGGCGCCCCCGCCGACCACCGCGACGGTTACCGGCCCGGTCATCGGGCGCTCGGATCGGCACCGGCACCCGGATGCGGCATCGTTTACTCCACTTTCTCTATGGAATCGACAGAGATGATAGGGGCAGCGGGCCGGCTGGTCCAGCGGTCACCGCGCAACGGAAGCCGGCACCGGCGTCAGGTGCGGCGCTCGTGGCGGACCGGCTTGAGGTCGGCCGGCGCACCGGTGGCGGGCAGGTACTCGCATCGGAACCAGCCCTCATAGCCGAAGAGGAACCCAAAGACCTGGTTGCGGACTTCGAGCTTGACCCGATAGACCTCGTCGGTGTCGTCGAAGCTCTCGTGCAGGGTCGCCTCGCCGCTGAACAGCAGCGGGAAGCGGAAGCCCACCGGGCCCTCGTAGAAGCGCTGGCCATGGGTGGTCAGCAGCAGGGACCCGTCGCCGCTCACCCGGAGATCGAGGTCCACCGCGAGGTGCTGGTGAGTGCCGAGGTAGTCGATGACCCGCCCGTTGTCGACGATCATGGTCGCGTCGAACCGGCTCGGCCGACGCCGGATGCGGTACTCGCGGACGAAGGTGATGGTCTCCCGGCCGTAGGGATCGCGGTAGGGATAGTTCTTGATGACGAACGGCACATCCCGGCCGGCGTGCGGGACCAGGATGCTGCGCATCCTGCCGATGTGGAGGAACGGCAAGGTCCACCACGGCCCGTGGCGGATCGAGGACATCACCCCGGTTCCGACGCAGGCGTACCCGGCTTGCAGGCCCACTCCGAAACGGCGCTGGAGCATCGGGTGCAGCCGGTCGAAGTCGGCTCCCATCGCCTGGGCGAAGATGGACGTCATGGCGCGGCGAGCGTGTCGAGGGTGGCGGGCGAGTCGTCCATGGCGAGTCCGCGCACCGGCCGGCGGCGGCAGCGCGAGGCGCGGGGCCGGTCGGCGCGCCACACCGCGAGGACCGAACGCAGTGGCCATTCCTCCGGCGGTTGCCCGGTCTCGGCCCAGATCCGCAGCCGGTCGAAGCTCCAGGCGGTCATCCAGCCGAGCAGCTGGCGAATCCCGGCCGCATCGGCGAGCCGACCCCACCCGGGGCGATAGTCGTAGCCGGTCAGGAACCGCACGCCGGCCGGGGTCGGGACGTAGCGCCAGTAGCCACGGCCGTCCCCCAGCGGTGAGAGCCGGTCGGACGTCGTGAAGCGCAATGCGGAGGTGCGCGTTCCATCGGCACGACGGCGCTCACCGAGCGAGATTCCGGTGCCGGTGATGCGGTGCAGCGGCAGGTGCAGTTCGTACCGGAACCGGTTCGCACCGTCAGGCGTGGTTCCGGTCGGCACAATCCGGCTGAAGCGGAGGTCCCACCGAGAATGCAGTTCGGTGTTCTGGGTGAGTTGCCAGATCCGGTCGAGGTCGGCACGGATCACCGTCTCGACGTAGAGCGGCTGCTGCGGCACCGCCCCATTGTGCCCTTGCTGGTGAAATGTGGCTTGCTTTTCGCGCTCACTCAGCCCGGCGGGATCGCCGCGGCGCGCAGCTCGACGATGCTGTACGCCCCGGCCGGATGCACCGCGACCAGCGCCAGGCCGGCGTCCTGGGCCAGCGAGGCGAGTTCGTCGAGCCGGCGCTCCTTGCCGCCGTAGACCGCCAGCATCCGCAGGTCCATTCCGGTATGCCGCACCTCGCCGTCGGCCCCGGTCCGCTCCACCACCAGCACCCTGCCCGACTCCCCCGCCGCCTCGGCGCAGCGCCGCAGGATCGCCATTGCCGGCTCGTCGGCCCAGTCGTGCAGGATCAACGACAGCAGGTAGCCGCCGGCACCGGCCGGCAGCGGGTCGAAGAAGCTGCCGGCCACCGCCGCTCCGCGATCGGCGAGCCCGGACTCGGCCAGCGCCCGGTGGGCGTCCGGGACGTTCTCCGGCCGGTCCAGCACGGTGCCGCGCAACGCCGGGAACCGGCCGAGCAGCGCGATGAGCAACGAGGCGTTGCCGCCGCCCACGTCGACCAGCCAACCGAGCGAGCCCCAGTCGTAGCCGGCCAGGATCTCCGGTGACCGGGACGGCATGTCCGAGGCCATCCAGGCCGTGAAGGTCTCCCGGCGCGCCGGGTCGGCGGCCAGGTCGGCCCAGAAGTCGCGGCCGAACTGCTGCTCGAAGGCCGGCTCGCCGGTCCGGATGCTGTGCAGCAGCGCGACGTAGGCCAGCTCGATCCGCCCGATGCCCTCCAGATCCAGCCCGGCGCGCATCCGGCCCGGGTGGTCGCTGCGCAGCGCCTGGCCCAACGGGGTCAGGCCGTAGCGGCCCGCCTCGTCGCGGCAGAACACCCCACGCGCGGCGAGGAAGCGCAACAGCCGCTCGAGGGCGTCGGCGTTCGCCCCGACCGCTGCGGCCAGCTCCGCCGCGGTGCCCGGGCCCGCCGCCAACTGGTCGGCGAGCGCCAGGGTGGCGGCCACCCGGATCGCCATCGGGGTACCCAGATGAGCCATCGACCACAGCTCGGCGGCCGCCGCGCGGTCCTCGGATGTCACCGAACCCCCCCATGCCGAAAGCTCTGCCGAAGGCTCTGCCGAAGGCTCTGCCGAAAGCTGTGCCGAAAGCTGTGCCGGACGCTGCCGCCGCTTGCACAGCCTTGCCGCCTGGGACCAGGGCCGCACCTCTGCCGTTGCCGCCCGCCTCAGGCCGCCGGTCGTTCGGCGGTGGTCCAGGAACCGGGACGTCCGAGCCGGCGGATCGCGCTGCTGGTCAGCAACGGCACCACGCTGAGCGCCACCAGCACCGCGCCGGTCAGGGTCGCCAGCCGGCCGCCGGCCGATCCGACCAGCACACCGGCCAGCGCGGGCGCCAGCGGCAGCACTCCTTCGGCGATGAACCCGCCGGCCGAGTTGACCCGGCCCTGCAGGCGGTCCGGCGTGACCGTCACCAGGTAGGCCGAGATACCGGAATTGTTCGACGGCAACAGGAAGAACCCGATCCCCAGCAGCATCCCGATCCCCAGCACGCTGTCCGTCCAGGCCATCGGGACCACCACCGCGGCCAGCATCAGGCTGGTGGTCGCGGTGGTGGTGCCGGTACGGGTCCGGGCGATGATCGCCGGGGCGGCCAGCGCCCCGAGCACTCCGGCCGCCGCCGCGACCGAATCCACCAGGCCGATCGCCGACGGGTGCACGCCGGCCCGTACCAGTCGCAACGTCACGGTGACCAGCACCAGCGCGACCGAGAAGTTGATCGCCGCACCCCACAGCAGGATCGCCCGGATCACCGCGTGCCGCCAGACGAAGCGCAAGCCCTCGACGACATCGCCGACGACCGATCGGCCCGCCTCGGCGGTGGGCGCGGGCAGCGGCGTGCGCAGCCGGGTGATCGACAGCGCGGCCACCGCATAGCTCAGCGCGTCGACCACGAACGGCAACCCGCGGGCCACCGAGTACAGCGCGCCGCCCAGGGGCGGCCCGACCAGGTCGGCGGCATGCCGGCGGATCTGCAGCTGGCTGTAGGCCGTCGGCAGGTCCGCTTCGGCCACCACCGTGCGCACCGCCGCGGACGCCGCGGGGTCCGCGAACGAATCGCCGATCCCGCTCAGCAGGCCGATGCCGACCAGGTGCGCCAGTGTCAGCACCCCCGCCAGGGCGGCCACCGCCAGGCTGGCGTAACCGGCCGCGCCCAGCAGGTTGGCCAGCAGCAGCACCCGGCCCCGCGGCCAGCGGTCGACCAGCGCGCCGGCCGGCAGCCGGGCCAGCATCCGCCCGAGCAGCACCGCCGTGGTGGCCAGCCCCGCCAGGGCCGGCGACCCGGTGATGGCATAGCCGATCAGTGGAAAGACCAGCATGCTCATCGAGGTGCCGAGCCCTGACACCGCCTCGCCCGACCACAGGATCAGGAAGTCCCGGTTGTGCCGGAGCGGGTTTCGCACCGTCGCAGATCGCACCTGGCTAGGCCAGCGAGTCGTCGTACCCGGCCGTTCGCGGGCCGCCGGCACTGCCGGTGTTGACGACCCCGCGCGGCTCGATCAGCACCGCCTGCACCTCGCCGTCGGCGACCGGGCAGTGCTGGACCCCGCGCGGCACCACGAAGAGCTGGCCGGCGCGCAGTGTGACCTCGCCGTCGGCCAGTTTGATGGTGAGCCTGCCGTGCAATACCAGGAACAGCTCGTCGGTGTCGTCATGGGTATGCCACACGAACTCGCCGTCGAGCCGGACGACCTTGATCTCGTAGTCGTTGAGCCGGGCGATGACCTTCGGCGCCCACGGCTCGGCGAACTGCGAGAGCTTCTGCGCTAGATCGACCGGTAGGTAGTCCATGCCGACAGCTTGGCATGGGCTGCCCCCCGCTCGGTGCCCATACCCTCAGTACCCGACCAGCTCGCCGCCGACCGCTCAGGAGCCGACCAGCCAGCTGCCGACCACCTTGCTCATGCCGCCGGCCTGCGGCGCGAACCCCAGGGCCCGGTAGAAGGGCTGCATGTCGTCGGTGAACAGCCCGACGTGCTGGCCGGGCACGGTGGCCAGCAACCGGTCGACGACCTCACGACCGATCCCCCGGCGCCGGTAGGGGGTCGCGGTCCAGATGTCGACCAGGTAGGCATTGCACACGCCGTCGCTGAGGATCCGGCCGTTGGCGACGAACCGGCCATCACAGCGCCCGAAGACCACCGCGTGCGAGTTCTCGTGTGAGCGGCGGTACTGCTCCGGGCTGCGGTGGTTGTCGAAGTCGTCGGCCACCAGTGCCTGCTTGAGCGCCGCCCAGTCGACGCCGGTCAGGTCCGAGGAGAACTCGATCTCAGCCACCGGCCGAGCATCTCACGTGCCGGCACCGCCTGCTGCGCACCTAGGCTGGCACCACCGAGCCGGCGCCGAGCCCAGGAGGAGTGCCACCCCATGGCCCTTTCCGACTTCCCCCGCTATCCGTTGCTGTTCGGGCCGAGCCCGGTGCACCCGCTGGAGCGGCTGTCCGGCCACCTGGGTGGCGCGCGGATCTGGGCCAAGCGCGAGGACTGCAACTCCGGACTTGCCTTCGGCGGCAACAAGACCCGCAAGCTGGAGTACCTGGTTCCGGACGCGCTGGCCCAGGGCGCCACCCACCTGGTCTCGATCGGCGGGGTGCAGTCCAACCACACCCGCCAGGTCGCGGCCGTCGCGGCCAAGCTCGGCCTGCAGGCCCGGCTGGTGCACGAGAGCTGGGTGGACTGGCCGGATTCGGTCAACGACCGGGTCGGCAACATCCTGCTGTCGCGGATCATGGGTGCTCGGGTCGAGTTGGTCGAGGCCGGCTTCGGGATCGGCTTCAAGCAGAGCTGGGAGAACGCGCTCGCCGAGATCCGGGACGCCGGCGGGGTCCCCTACCCGATTCCGGCCGGCGCGTCCGACCACCGCCTGGGCGGCCTGGGCTTCGCGAACTGGGCCTACGAGGTGCGCCAGCAAGAGGCCGAGCTCGGCGTCTTCTTCGACACCATCGTGGTGTGCAGCGTGACCGGCTCCACCCATGCCGGCAT
>JAVEEO010000565.1 GCA_030840415.1 Pseudonocardiales bacterium
ACGACCACCGGCGTGGCCGGCTGGTCCCGGATCGACGCCCTCAACTGGGACGGGTCACCGCTCCCCGATTGCCGCAACTAAGCAGGCGTCCGGCGCGCCGGCGGAGGTCGCCGTCGGCCGCTGATCAGCTGCGCCGGACCGGGGTCAGCTGCTCGGGGTTCGGCTGGGCCGGGTCCAGCCGGACGCCGGCCGGCTGCCAGCCCGGCGGGCCGAACACGTGGCCCAGCTTGGGCAGCAGACCGTGCGCGGCCCGGACGTCCCGGCCGATGTTGACGAACTCCCCGAACGCCACCCGGAACGGGTTGTGGGTCTCGATGTTCTTGGTCAGCCCGTAGGTCGGGCGGTGCGTCTCGGGCACGAAGCTGCCGAACATCCGGTCCCAGATGATCAGGATGCCGGCGTAGTTGACGTCGAGGTAGTCGGCGTCGCTGCCGTGGTGCACCCGGTGGTGGGACGGGGTGTTGAACACCGCCTCGAACCAGGCCGGCACCTTCGCGATCTTCTCGGTGTGCAGGAAGAACTGGTAGATCAGGCTCCAGGCCATCGCGGTGAAGATCACCCACGGCGGGATGCCGATCAGCGCCAGCGGCATCCAGAACGGCAGCGTGAGCATCGGCGTCCACTTCTGCCGCAGCGCGGTCGAGAAGTTGTAGTGCGTCGAGGAGTGGTGCACGATGTGGCCCGCCCAGAAGAACCTGATCCGGTGCGAGGCACGGTGGAAGCCGTAGTAGGCCAGGTCGTCGGCGAAGAACACCAGCACCCAGGTCCACCAGTCCTGCGGGCTCAGCCGCAGCGGGGTCAGCTCGTACAGGCCGGCGTAGACCACCAGCACCACCAGCCGCCAGAACAGGTTGACCACCGAATAGCCGATGCCCATCGTCAGGCTGGTGCGGGTGTCGGCCGGGTCGTAGCCGCGCACCGGCTGCACAGCGCCACCCGGGCCGACCGCGAACTGGTCGTGGTGCAGCACGTGGATGGCGACGATCTCCAGGGCCAGGAAGACGATGAACACCGGGATGGCGAACATCACCGGGTCGTGGATCTCGGTCAGGGACACCGCACCATCTCCCCCTCGATCCGAGAACGTCCACCGGGCAAGCCAGCACCCCGGGGCTGGCAGCTCAAAATATCGCAGAAAACCGGCTCAGGCGCTGGCCAGCGCCCGCTTGAGCGCCGCCAGCCCGGCCTCGGTCAGCTGGTCGCCGTGCATGCTGAGCGCCCAGTCCCAGCCGTCGGCCGACCAGCGGTGCTGCACCTGCGCCCAACCCAGCTGCCAGTCGGCAGCCGAGCTCGGACGCCGCGCCAGCATGCCGAGCCCGCCCTCGCCGATGCTGGCCTGGAACGAGCCGTCGGGTTCGTGCACGTGCACGTGCACCCCGAGCTCCAGCTCCAGCCGCAGCGGCAGGGCTGCGACGAAGGCGTGGAACCAGTCCGCCCGGGCGGCCAGGTCGGCCTGCCACTCGCGCTCGTGCTCGGCCCGCTCGTCCGCCTCCGACCGGGACGGGCCCTGCCAGCGGAACAGCGACTCGTCCAATTGCTCGCCGACCACGAGCTCGACCCACTCGTCCACCGAGCCGAACCCGTCGTTGCGCTGCTGCAGCACCAGCCCGGTCTCGCTGTCGACCACCAGCTGGATCGGGAACGGCTTGTGCGCCGGCGGCGCCAGCTCGACGGTGTAGGCCGGCCGACCCAGGAAGGTGGTGGTGCCCACCGGCCCGGTCGGCCGGGTGAAGTCGTCCCCGGTGAAGGCGTTGGAGTCGCGGCGGTGCAGCAGCTGGGTGCCGTTGCCCTGGTAGGTCACCACCCGGCTGGGCGACTCGACCGGCACCGGGTCGTCACCGCGGAACTGCCAGCACCGCTCGTAGTCGACGATCAGCGAGGGACGGCCATCCGGCCGCTCCAGGCGCACCCGGCGGCCGGAGCGCCAGGCCCGGGTCAGCACCGGTTCCTCCTCGACCGGTTCGGGTTCCTCGGCCGGCACCGCACCGGCCTCGGCGTCCACGGCGGAAGCGAAGCCCGCGAACACCGGCGCCGGCTCGCCCTCGAACACCGAGTAGCTGAGGTAGTGCTGCGACTCGTCGGCACCCTCGCGGCTGCTGATCACGCCACGCACCGGTAAATCGGGGCCGTCGACCATCAGCGTCAGCAGGCCCACCCACGAGATCGCGCCCGGTGTCGTCATGCCGCAGACCCTAACCGCTGCACCGAACCAGCCGCCGCCGCCGGCCGCCGGCGGCCGACCGGGCCGCCCGCAGGCGGTCAGCGCGCCACGGTTTCCGGCAGCCCGAACGCCGGGAACAGCGCGTACCCGAAGGTGGTGATCTCGGCGATCGTGCCCTGCTCGATCCGCAGCACGTCGAGTTTGAAGGCCCGGAACTCGCTGTCGCCCGGACGCCTGAGGTAGCTGGCCGCCGCCGGCAACCGGTTCGCCCCCGTCGCGACCAGCCGCCAATCGCCCTCCCGGTCCGGGCCGAAAGCCCGCTGCAGCAGGCCGGCCAGCATCTGCCGGCCGTCGAAGCGCCAGGGGTAGGGCGGCATGGTGACCCGGATGTCCTCGGCCGCGATCGCGGCCGCCGCCGCCGCGTCACAGCGTTCGTGGGCGTCGATGAACCGGTCCAGCAGCTGCCGCTCCTCGGCGCTGGGCTGCCGGGCCGTCCAGTCCGACCGGTGCGAGGGCAGGTGCCGGGCCATCGTCGCGCGGGCCCGTTGCAAGGCGCTGTTGGCCGCCGCGACGCTGGTGCCGAGCAGGCCGGCAAGTTCGGCGGCCGGCAGCCCCAGCACGTCGCGCAGCACCAGGGCGGCCCGCTGCCGGGCCGGCAGCACCTGCAGCGCCGCCAGGAACGCCAGCTCGATCGTCTCCCGGTTGACCGCCACCGCGTCCGGCTGGTCCGCCGCGAACTCGTCCAGCAACGTGTCCGGATACGGCTGCAGCCAGCCGACCTCGGCCAGCGAGCCGAGCCGGGGCACCTGCCGGGACCGCGCCCGGATCAGGTCCAGGCAGACGTTGGTCGCGATCCGGTACAGCCAGGCGCGGGCGTTGCCCTCGAAACCCTCGGCGCCGCCCCGGCCGCGGTCAGCCCGCAGCGAACGCCAAGCCCGCAGGTAGCTCTCCTGGACGGCGTCCTCGGCCTCGTCGTAGGAGGCCAGCATCCGGTAGCAGTGCACGTGCAGCTCCCGCCGGTGCCGCTCGGCCAGGGCCGCGAAGCCGGCCTCGTCCACGAGCGGCGGCCCGGCGACCGGGGCGGTCACGCCGGCTGTGCGGACCGGCCCTGCTGTACCGCCCAGCTGTTGCCGTCCGGGTCGTTGAAGAACACGAACGAGCCGAACTCCCGGCCCTCCGGGTCCGGGCCGGGCTTCAGGCCGCCCTCGTCGAAGTGCGAGACCTCACTGCACTCGACACCACGGGCCACCAGCTGGGCATGTGCGGCCTCGATGTCGGAGACCACCAACTGCTGGCCGCGCACCGAGCCGGGCGCGGCGTCGCTGAGCCCGGTGCCGATCGTGACCGAGCACGCCGACCCCGGCGGGGTCAGCTGCACCACCCGGAAGTTCTCCCCGGCGCGATGGTCGACGTCGAGGTGGAATCCCAGCTTGTCGGCGTAGAACTCCTTGGCCCGGTCCACATCGGACACCGGCACCACCACCACTTCCAGCTTCCAGTCCATCGTTTCGATCCTTCCCGCTGCGTTTGGGCTGTCTTTCGATGTCGTACCGGAAGTGAGACGACGGCGACCGCAGGAACTCATCGGTCC
>JAVEEO010000034.1 GCA_030840415.1 Pseudonocardiales bacterium
GCCACACCGCGTCGATCAACAAATGGATCATGGAGACCCTGATCATGATCGACGCGCTCAAGCGGGCATCCGCCAAGCGGATCACCGTGGTGGCGCCGTTCTACCCCTACTCCCGCCAGGACAAGAAGCACCGGGGCCGCGAGCCGATCTCGGCCCGGCTGATCGCCGACCTGCTCAAGACCGCGGGTGCTGACCGGATCATGTCGATCGACCTGCACACCGCGCAGATCCAGGGCTTCTTCGACGGCCCGGTCGACCACCTGTTCGCGCTGCCGCTGCTGGCCGGCTACGTGGCCGAGACCTACGCCGAGGAGCAGCTGACCGTTGTCTCGCCCGACACCGGCCGGGTGCGCGCGGCCGAGCAGTGGGCCGACCGGCTCGGCGGGGTGCCGATCGCGTTCATCCACAAGACCCGGGACCCCAATGTGGCCAACGCCGTGGTCGCCAACCGGGTGGTCGGCGACGTGGTGGGCCGGCTGTGCATCCTGGCCGACGACATGATCGACACCGGCAGCAGCGTGGTTAAGGCTGCCGACCTGCTCTACGAGGCGGGCGCCTCCGACGTCATCATCGCCGCCACCCACGGGATCTTCTCCGAGCCGGCCGCCGACCGGCTCAAGAACAGCAAGGTCCGCGAGGTGATCATCACCAACACGCTGCCGCTGCGTCCGGAGCAGCGCTTCGACAAGCTGACCGTCATCTCGATCGCGCCGATGATCGCCCGCGCCATCAAGGAAGTCTTCTCCGACGGCTCGGTCACCAGCCTGTTCGACGGCCGCAGCTAGGCGGTACCGCCAAGGCGGTTCCGCACGAGATCACCTGGCGTGATCGCTCCTCCGGAGCGGGTCCGGACTGGACGGCATCATTGCGTCGCCACCGGCGGCACTCCGGGGACACGCTGCCCGCTCGTGACTGCGGCTGGAGTTCGCTCCCGGCCGGCCAGGTGAGCTAGGACGTCTCGATCGATTCCTCGGTGGTGCCTCCGACAGAGAGGCCTGTTGCCGCCTTGCCCGTGCGGGGAGGCCGCAGTGGTGAGATCGTGTGGTGCAGTCACCGATCGGAAAGAGGAGCTTCTGTCACGTGAGCGCCCTGTCCGACTACCTCAACGCTCACATCCCCGACGGCTGGAGCAAACCCGACGTCATCCGCGCCCTCAGCGACCACCTCGACCGAACCACGGTCTACCGCTACCTGGCCGGCAACCACTCCCGCAACCCACCGGAATACGTCCTCGACGCCTTCGCCCAAGCCCTGCCCGACTGCACCATCACCGAACTACGCCACGCAGCCGGCGCTCCCACCGGCGAACAAGACCCCTGGACCCCACCCCTGGAAGCCAACCGACTCACCCACGCCCAACGAGCAGCCCTCGAAGCACTCATCCACACCATCGTGCACACCGAACCAGCCCCACCCACCACCCCGGCCACCCACACCCCCGAACAAACCACCCACCAAGTCCGCGCCTACATCACCCAACTCCGCACCACCGGTCAAGACGAACTCGCCGACCGATTGGAAACCTCCCTCGACACCACCAACTCCGCACTCGGGAGCGTGCTGAAGTCATCGACGCCCCGCGCCGATTCCATCTGACTGGCCGGTTCGGCGCGAGCCACCGCTCAGGCTGATCGGGCTCAGCTCGGCCGGGCTTCGGCGATCCGGGCGAAGGCCGCCACGTCGAGGGTCTCGCCACGCGCGGTGGGAGCCACCCCGGCCCTGACCAGGGCCGCCTCGGCGGCCGCCGCCGAACCGGCCCAGCCCGCCAGTGCCGAGCGCAGCATCTTGCGCCGCTGGGCGAAGGCCGCGTCGATCACCGCGAACACCTCCTCGCGGCTCGCGCTGGTCTGCGGCGGCGTCGTCCGGTTGAACCGAACCAGTCCGGATTCGACGTTGGGTACCGGCCAGAACACCGACCGCGGCACCACGCCCACCCGGCTGGCCGGCCCGTACCAGGCAAGCTTGGCACTCGGCACCCCGTAGACCCTGGAACCCGGGGCGGCGACCAGCCGGTCGGCGACCTCCAACTGGACCAGCACCAGGCCGTGCCGAAGAGTGGGCAGCGCCGCCAGCAGGTGCAGCAGCACCGGCACCGAGACGTTGTAGGGCAGGTTGGCCACCAGCGCGGTGGGCTGCGGATCGGGCAGCGCGGCAACGGTGAGCGCATCGGCCGACAGCACCCGCAACCGGCCGGCCAGCTGTGGGGCGAACCGGTCCACGGTGGCCGGCAGTTCGGCCGCCAGCCGCGGATCGATCTCCACCGCGGTCAGCTGGGCGGTGGCCGCCAGCAGCTCCAGGCTGAGCGATCCCAGGCCGGGGCCGACCTCGAGCACCGTCTCGTCCGGAGCCAGCTCGGCGGCCCGGACGATCCGCCGGATGGTGTTCGGGTCGTGCACGAAGTTCTGGCCGAGCGTCTTGGTGGGACGCACCCCCAGCCGCTCGGCCAGCTCGCGGATCTGGACCGGCCCCAGCAGCTCGTTCAAGCGGGAAACAGGCGGTTCGAAGCGCTCAACTTACTTGTGGCCGGAGCTAGGAGTCGTAGGCGGCTTGCTGCCGCCAGTTGGCGGGCGCACGGTGGCGATAGAGCCCGACGTGGGCACCTTGCCACCCGTCTTCGACAACGGGTCGCGCTTGACCGCCGTCTGCGTTCCGCGTCGATCCGGTCCCGCCATCGGTACCTCCATAGTGAGCCCATCGGGCCGCCGGCCCTGCTGGGTCAGTCTATTCCGCATCGTCGTCTGACGTCGGATTCTGCTGTGCAGTCAGGTATTCCACCACGAGTGCATCAGCGCACGGGATCAACGCACCGCTGGTGCCCGCCTATTGAGCAACGAACAGGCCGTTCTCGTCCATCTGCCAGGCTGCTTCAACGAAGATTGCGGGAGGTTCGGGGTACGTCGTGAAGTAGGACCCTCGCGCGAATGCTCCACCTTTCCAGGAGCCGTCCCTACCGAGCACCCGGACGAAGCCCGGCTTGCGGGCTCCGTGGTCGACGCCCCAGTCCCAGGCAGTCGGGGTGGCGTCGTACCGAAGACCACCCCGCTGTTCAGGGCGATGCCCTCAGCATCCGGTAGCCGAAGATCGGGCCTCAGTCGTTGGCCTTGGAGGTGCCGCCGGAGCCGCTGGGCGGGTTGATCGGCCGAGGCGGGTTTGCTGCCTTCGGCGGTTTCCAACCCTCGGTCACATGCCGTTGAGACTCGCCTCGAGGCGTGGGCTTGCCAGCGGGCCTGTGATCACTTGGCACGGCTGACCCCTGCCGACCCCTTGGGCGGGTACTTCGAGGACTTACCGGAGGTTGCGGAGCGAGAGGTCTCGTTGCCGGTGGTTCGGGGGGTCGTGGCGGCGGACTTGCTTCCGTAGCGCCCTGAACTGGCGGAGCGGCCCGAATAGCCGCTGCCAGTGGGTGGGAGTCGACTAGCCATCTGTCTCGTCTCCCTCCGCCTCGGTACCGGCCAACACTTGGAGCAACTGTATCGCGGTAACCCCTCGTGTTCCGACGATCTCCTCCCCGATGGTCCCGTCCGCAGAGACTTCGAACGCCCTTTCGAGGAACAACTGATGGGGCTCTGGGTAGGACGTGGCGTAGGAGGCGGACCCGTAATACCCGGCGATCCAACGGTTGTCTGGTCGCTGTCAGTGTCGATGCAGTGTCTCGGGTGCCACTGACAAGACCGACGTCACGTCGTGATGGCGGGGAGGATCTGCTGACCGCCTACTCGCTGTGGGGGAAGGCCGGCAGCAAAGCGATGCCCGGGTGCACAGCACCCGGGCATCGCTCAAATCATCCAGCGCGGCAGTGGTCAGCCGCGATCGATCAGTACCAGTTGGTGGCCTGCGAGTGCGCCCAGGCGCTGCACGGGGTGCCGTACACCCCGGCGATGTAGCCCAGGCCCCAACTGATCTGGGTGCGGGCACTGGTCTGCCAGTCGGCGCCGGCCGAGGCCATCTTGCTGCCCGGCAACGCCTGCGGGATGCCATACGCGCCGGACGGGTTGTAGGCGTTGGTGCGCCAGCCGCTCTCTTTGTTCCACAGGCTCACCAGGCAGTTGAACTGCTCGCTGCCCCAGCCACGGGCCGCGACCATGCCGGCCGCGATCTGCTGGGCCGAGCCCGAGGACACCGAACCGGAGCCGGCCGGCGGGTTCGAGGTGGTGGCCGCCGGGGCCTGCTTGGTGCCGACCGCGGTGCGCCGGCTGACCGCCGACTGGATCACCCGGTTGTCATAGACCTTGCGGCCGACCAGCTTGCCGTCGACCAGGCGCAGCTGATAGGTCACCTGCCGGACGCCGTCGCGGCCGGCGGCCAGCACCGCGGTGCTGCCGGCGGCCCGGTTCGGGTCGTTCTGCCGGATGCTGTCGAACGGCACGTCCTGGCGGACCACGGAGTACTTGTAGACCACCCGGTGGATCGTGACGACCTGCCGGTCGCGCACCGGGCTGGTGACCTTGGCCGAGATCTCGTCGTGCGGAGCCAGCCGCAGGTGGGCCTGGGCCAGCGCCTGGCGCAGCGTCGGGCCGGTGCTCAGCACCCGCACCGCCTTGCCGTCGACCCGGAAGGTGACCAGCTTCGGCGAGGTGATCGCCAGGCTGGTGGCCGAGGCGTCCAACCGGGTGGAGCGCGACACCGAGACCAGGTTCTGGCGGCCGTAGCCCAACTGATTGAGGGCCTCGTCGACCGAATCGGCGTTCACCCACACGTCGCGGGTCAGGCCGTCGACCTTCAAATGAAGCAGGTGTCCCCGGCGCACCACCACGGCATCACCGTCGCCCACCGTCGACTGGAGGTCCGGCGCGACCAGGTCATGCTCGCCGACGGCGATGTGGGCCGCCTCCAGCACGCCCCGGACGTCCGCGGCCGAGGTGTGCACGCTGCGGACCTGGCCGTCGATCCGGAGGTCGATGGTCTTGCCGGTATCGACCGCCCAGCTGGCGGTACCACCGAGCAGGCCGGCCAGCACGAGGCCGTACAGGCCGAACTTGACATTGCGATGCAAAACAAAAACTCCTCAATGATTGCTGCCGGGGCAGAACACGCCGCCGGCTATGTACAGCGGACCACGGTGACCGCCATTCAGGCTCACCAGCGGTAACCCGCCAGAGAAAGGGATGGAGCTAGAGGCGCTGTCCGCAGACAGGCCAGGGGCTGGCACCCCGGGCGTTGTACAGCCTGGTCGCGACCGCGATCTGCTGCTCCCGGGTGGCCAGGTCGGCGCGCGAGGCGTAGGCCCCGCCACCGTTGGACAGCCAGGTGCCGTAGTCGAACTGCAGGCCGCCGTAGAAGCCGTTGCCGGTGTTGATGTGCCAGTTGCCGCCGGACTCGCAGGCAGCCACCGCGTCCCAGTTCAACCCGTTGCTCGGCGGTGCCGGAGCGGGGACGGGTGCCGGAGCGGGGGCGGGCGCCGGCTGGCGGACCACCGGCGCCGGCTGCGGGGCCACCGGCTTCTGCCGGATGCCCACCTTGGTGACCTGGTCGACCGGGGCCGAGACCTGCTTGCTGGCCACCAGCACCCGGCTGGCCAGCTTGCCATCGAGGTAGGTCAGCCGGTAGCTGACCCGCTTCACGCCCTGGCGGCCGGTGGTGGTGACGGCGCGTTGGCCGACATAGCGACTCGCATCGGACTGGGTGATCCGGCCGAAGCCCACCGGCACCGACACGACGCTGGTGGCATAGCGCACCCGCTGCACCGTGATGACCTGGTTGTCGCGCACCAGGCTGCCCCGCGGGGCCGACAGCCGGTCGGCCGGAGCCAGGAACACCATCGCGTTGCCGAGCGCGTCGGCAACGGTCCGGGCGGCGCTGGTCGTGATGACGCTGCGGTGGTCGACCTTGATCACGATCCGCTTGGGAGAGGCGATCGACAGGCTGGTGGCCGCGCCAGGGGCCAGGGTGTCCAGCCGCGTCGAGCGCGACACCGACACCAGGTTCTGGCTGCCGTAGCCGAGCTGGGTGAGGGCCTCGTCGACCGAGTCGGCGTTCACCCAGACGTCGGAGGCCTTGCCGTTCACCATCAGGTGCAGCAGGTGGCCGCGGCGAACCACCACGGTGGCGCCGTTCGCGATCGAGGAGGCGAGGTCCGGAGCGACCAGGTCATGGCTGTCTACCGAGACGCCGGCCGCGGCCAGCACGTCCGAGACGTGCTTGCCGGTGGTGGAGACCTGCTGGTGCCGGCCGTCGATCTTGAGGTCGACGGACTTGCTGCTGGGGGCGACGGCCCAGGTGGCGGTGCCACCGAGAACTCCAGCCATTACCAACCCGTACAGGCCGTACTTCACGCTGCGACGCAAGAAAACCCCTTGATCGTTGCGGCCACTGTTGGCCTGTCGCGTTCTGCTCGGTCACAGCACCGTAACGGCCGGATCGGGGTACGGCCAAACTTGATCTTGCTTTCTGGCGAGTAAATCAGGCGTTACCAACCGAAAAGGTGCTCACCTGTGGCCGTGATAGTGGCGCAGACCACGGACTCGGGCACGTTTTTCTGCTCGGACAGCCTGCGCACGACGTGCGGGATGAGGTATGGCGCGTTGGGCCGGCCGCGAAAGGGGTGCGGGGTGAGGAACGGGGCATCGGTCTCGACCAGCAGCTGCTCCAGCGGCGTCACCGC
This sequence comes from Pseudonocardiales bacterium, assembly GCA_030840415.1. Lineage (GTDB taxonomy): Bacteria > Actinomycetota > Actinomycetes > Mycobacteriales > Jatrophihabitantaceae > Jatrophihabitans_A. The sequence goes on from JAVEEO010000034.1 coordinate 6,602, forward strand.
GGCCGCCTCGCGCAGCTCCGGCGCGTTGCCGAAGGTCAGCACGCCGGAGAAGGACAGCACGTAGCCGGCGGCCACGCACTCCCGCGCCATCGCGGCATCGCCGGAGAACGCGTGGAAGATCACCCCGGCCTCCGGAGCGCCCTCCTCGCGCAGGATCCGCAGCACGTCGGCGTGCGCCTGCCGGTCATGGATCACCAGCGGCTTGCCCACCTGCTTGGACAGCTCGATGTGCCGGCGGAAGTGCCACTGCTGCTCCGCCGGCTCGGTGCGGTCCCAGTAGTAGTCCAGCCCGGTCTCGCCGACCGCCACCACCTTGGGATGGGCCAGCAACTCGGCCAGCTCGCGGTAGTGCGCCTCGGTCAGCCCGCCGACCTCGGTCGGGTGCACCGCGAGGGCGGCGTAGACGCCCGGATGGCCGGTGGACTCCAGCGCCGAGGCCCACTCGCCGACCTCGCAGCCGACGTTGACCACCCGGGTGACGCCGACCGCGGCCGCCTCGGCCAGCGCCGACTCGGTGAACTCGGGCCCGGCCGGCTCACCGCGGCGCGAGCGGCCGGCCCGGGACGACATCGCGTCAAGGTGGCAGTGCGAGTCGAACACCGGGCCGGCCAGCGGCGGCGGCGCCGGTGGCGGCTGGTTCCGGTCGGCCGCGGTGTTTTTCCTGCCGGCCGCAGTGTCATTGCCGGATCGATCACTGGTCATGACTCGGCGAGCCGGGCCAGCTCCTCCTCGACCACCGACGGGTCCAGCTTGGTGATGATCGGGGTCGGTGCGGCCAGCGGCCGGCCCACCTCGATCGGCTGCGACTCCCAGCGCGCCTGAGTCTGGTAGTCCCCGGTCAGCACCGAGTAGGACGGCGAGCCGGCCGCGGTCGGCTCGTCGACCTCCACTAGGTCGGGCATCGCGGCCCAGCGGTCGGTGCCGCCGAGCGCCTCGTAGACCTTCTGCGCGATACCCGGCAGGAACGGCGTGCTCAGCGTCTTGACGTCGTCGACCACCTGCAGGGTGGTGTGCAACACCGAGGCCATCCGCTCCGGATCCTCGTTCTTGAGCTTCCACGGCGCGGTGTCGGAGAGGTACTTGTTCGCCTCGCCGACCAGCCTCATCACCTCGCCGAGCGCGGCCTTCTGCCGGTTGCGCCCGATCAACTCGCCCACCGTATCGAAGGCGGCCGCCGAGGTGGCCAGCAGCGTCCGGTCGGCCTCGGTCAGCTCGCCGGGCGCCGGGATCGAGCCGAGGTTCTTGGCGGTCATCGAGATCGTCCGGTTGACCAGGTTGCCCCAGCCCGCGACCAGCTCGTCGTTGTTGCGCCGGACGAACTCGGCCCAGGTGAAGTCGGTGTCCTGGTTCTCCGGGCCGGCGCTGGTCAGGTAGTAGCGCAGCGCATCGGCGTCGTAGCGGGAGAGCATGTCGCCGACGTAGATGACCACGTTGCGCGAGGAGGAGAACTTCCTGCCCTCCATAGTCAGGTACTCCGAGGACACCACGTCGAAGGGCCGGTTCAGCGCACCCAGCGGGCCCGGCCTGCCGCCCTTGGCTCCGATACCGGAGTAGCCGAACAGCATCGCCGGCCAGATCTCGGCATGGAAGACGATGTTGTCCTTACCCATGAAGTAATAGGCCCTGGCGTCCTCGTTCTGCCACCACGCCCGCCAGGCATCCGGGTTGCCGGATCGGCGGGCCCATTCGATCGACGCCGACAGGTACCCGATCACCGCGTCGAACCACACGTAGATCCGCTTGTCGGGCCGGTCCCGCCAGCCGTCCAGCGGCACCGGTACGCCCCATTCCAGATCGCGGGTGATCGCGCGGGGTTGCAGGTCGTCGACCAGGTTGCGGGAGAATCGCAGCACGTTGGGGCGCCACCCCTCGCGGGCGTCGAGCCACTTCGACAGCGCCTCGGCGAACGCGGGCAGGTCGAGGAAGAAATGCTCGGTCTCGACGAACTCCGGCGTCTCACCGTTGATCTTCGAGCGCGGGTTGATGAGCTGCTCCGGGTCGAGCTGGTTACCGCAGTTGTCGCACTGGTCGCCGCGCGCCGCCGCGTACCCGCAGATCGGGCAGGTGCCCTC
>JAVEEO010000046.1 GCA_030840415.1 Pseudonocardiales bacterium
GAGGGCAAGAGCGTGGTCATCCTGGACCGCGAGCGGCTGGCCCGCCGGGCCCGCTGAGCACCTGTCAGGGCGCTGGCGGCGCTGCCCCGCCGTCCTGCGAGCGCAGGTAGGCCAACTGGGCCCGCACCGACAACTCGGCGGCCGGCCACAGCGCCGGGTCGACGTCGGCGTAGACCCGGCGCACCACGTCCCCCGGGGCCAGCTCGGGACCGCCGTCGGCCAGCGCCTGCCGGACCTGGTTTAGCCGCTGCTCCCGGTGTGCCAGGTAGGCCTGGGCGGCCGTTCCGGCGTCGGCCAGTTCCGGGCCGTGGCCGGGCAGCACCGCCACCCCCTGCAGGGTGGTCAGCCGGCGCAGCGAGGCCAGGTAGTCGGCCAGCACGCCGTCGGGATGCGCCACCACCGTGCTGCCCCGGCCCAGGATGGTGTCGCCGGTCAGCACCGCCGCCGGCCGGCCGCTGTCGCCGGCGCCGTCGGGCAACACGAACGACAGCGAGTCGGCGGTGTGGCCGGGAGTCGCCCAGACCACGATCCGGACGCCGGCCCCCGCCACCACCGCACCCTCGCCGACCCCCTGCGAGCCGTAGCGGTGCGCCGGGTCCAGCGCCAGTACCGGCGCACCGGTCAGCTCGTGCAGCCGCCGGGCACCCTCGGCGTGGTCGGCATGGCCGTGAGTGAGCAGGATCAGCGGCACCGTGCCGGCCGCGGCCAGCACGCTGGCCAGGTGCGCCTCGTCGGCCGGTCCCGGGTCGATCACCACCGCCGAGCGCCGCTCCGGCGAATCGCGCAGCAGCCAGGTGTTGGTGCCCTCCAGGGTCATCGCCGACGGGTTGTCGGCCAGCACCACCCCGGCCAGCGGGGTCACCTGGCGCAGCTGCTCGTAGGCAGGGCCGCGATCGTCGCTCACGACAGCAGGTCACCCGACGAGCGCCGGAACGACTCGGGCAGCGGCAGCAGCCGGCCGTCGCCGAGATCGGCACACCAGGTGCCGGAGTCGTCGCGCCGGAAGGTCGGCTGGACCGGGTGCAGCGGCCGGGCCGCCGCCGAGTCCAGCGCCGCGGCCACGTCCGGCAGGGTGGCCAGCTCCGCCAGGTTCACCACGGTGGGCGGCAGCATCGGCCGCTCGTCGCGCTCGTACTCGGCCAGCGCCTGGGAGACCGGGATCCAGTCGGCGTGCGAGGCCTCGCCGGTGAGGGCCGCGGCGGTGGCACCGTCCGGAACGGCGGCCACGAAGAAGTAGGTGTCGTAGCGGCGCGGCTCCACCTCCGGGGTGATCCAGCGCGCCCAGGGCAGCAGCGACTCCAGCGGCAGCCGGACCCCGGTCTCCTCGGTCAGCTCCCGGCCGGCCGTGCGCATCAGCATCGCGGCGTGCTCGGCGCTCACCCCGAACCGGGCGGCGACCGCGTCGGCGGTGGCCGGCACCGGCCCGTCGGCATCCACCGGGTCGACGCCGCCACCGGGAAACACCGACATGCCGGGCGCGAAGGCCATCTTCGGAACCCGCCGCAGCAGCCAGGTTTCGAGGCCGACTCGGCCGTTGGTGCCGTCGCGCAGCAGCAGCACGGTGGCCGCCTCCCGGGGCACGACCGGTCGGCCGGCGCCCGTCACTACTGGCCGACCTCGACGATCAGCTCGACCTCGACCGGCGCGTCCCGGGGCAGCACCGCCACCCCCACTGCGGAGCGCGCGTGCGCGCCGGCCTCGCCGAAGATCTCGCCGAGCAGGTCGGACGCGCCGTTGACGACCGCCGGCTGGCCGGTGAAGTCGGGGCTGGAGGCCACGAAGCCGACGACCTTGACCACCCGGACGACCGAGTCGATGCCGACCAGGGCATGCACCGCGGCCAGCGCGTTGAGCGCGCAGAGCCGGGCGTAGTGCGCCGCGTCCTCGGGCAACACCTCGGCGCCGACCTTGCCGGTGGCCGGCAACTGGCCGTCCACGATGGGCAACTGCCCGGAGGTGTAGACGTACGGACCGGTCCGGACGGCCGGGAGGTAGCTGGCCAGCGGGGCCACCACCGCCGGCAGCTCGATGCCCAATTCGGTCAGCCGCTGGGAGACGGCGGAGGAAGCGCTGGTCATGGGCGGAACCTACCTGGTGAAGGTTTGTAGGGTGGGTTGGTGGCTACCCAGATGCGAACCCCCCGGCTGCACGTCGTGACCGGCAAGGGCGGCACCGGTAAGACCACGGTGGCCGGCGCCCTGGCCCTGGCACTGGCCAGGCAGGCCAAGCAGGTGCTGCTGGTCGAGGTCGAGGGGCGGCAGGGGCTGGCGCAGCTGTTCGACCGGCCCCCGCTGCCGACCTCGGAGGTGCGGCTGGCGGCGGCCGGTGGCGGCGACGTGATCGGCCTGGCGATCGACGCCGAGACCGCGATGCTGGAGTACCTGGAGATGTTCTACTCGATCAAGCGGGCCGGGGCGGTGCTGCGCAAGATGGGCGCCATCGACTTCGTGACCACCATCGCGCCGGGCCTGCGGGACGTGCTGCTGACCGGCAAGGTGAAGGAGGCGGTGACCCGGACCGAGCGCGGCGGCCGGCCCACCTTCGACGCGGTGGT
>JAVEEO010000060.1 GCA_030840415.1 Pseudonocardiales bacterium
AGCCGCCATCGCCACGCTCAGCAGCAGCACCGCGGCCGCCAGCAGCCAGGGCCGGTCGATGCCCAGCTCGATGTGGAAGAACAGCACTGCCACCAGGCCGGCCTCGAACAGCCCGACCAGGCCGAGCAACGAGATGGCCAGCACCCGGCCGAACATGGCCCGTCCCACCGATACCGGCGTGACCAGCAGCGGCGCGAACGTTCCGGTGTGGCGCTCCTCGTCGATCAGGTCGCCGCCGGAATAGCTCGCCAGGGACCACACCGAGGTCACGTAGCTGGCCAGCACGCCGACGACCGCCAGATCGCGCCGGCCGGTCTGGGCCAGCATCGTCAGGTACAGCACCGCCGCGAACGGCACCAGGGCCAGCAATTGCAGATCATCGAGGCGGCGCAGGCTGATCAGCAGCTGCACCCGCAGCCCGGCGAGCAGCACGCTCATGCTCGCTCGCTCATGAAACCGCCTCTTCGCGCGAGCGCTCATCGGCCGCTCGCTCCGCTCCTCGGCGCCGGGGCGCCTGCGATGCTCGCTCGCTCACGGGGCGGGCACGTCGAAGAGGGCGAGATAGGCATCCTCTACCGAGGCGGGAGCGACGCCGAGCCGGTCGGCACCAGCGGCCTGGGCCCGGGACGACAGCTCGGCGGCATGCTCCCTGCTGTCCAGGCCGAACCGGGCCGTGCCACCCGGACGCAGCGCGAAGGTGAGCACTCCGGGCAGCAGCTCCAGCTCCCGGTACCGGGCTTCGGGCAGGCCACCGACGTCCACCGAGACCCGGACCTGGGACGGGATCTCCAGGTCACCGGGCGCGCCGCGCAGCAGGATCCGCCCGCGCGAGACCAGCAGCACCTGGGCGCACAACGCCTCGGCCTCGGCCATGTCGTGGGTGGTCAGCAGGATGGTAACGCCGCGCGCGGACAGCTCCACCACGATCGCGTGCAGTGAGTGGATGCCGATCGGGTCCAACCCGGTGGTCGGCTCGTCCAGGAACAGCACCCGCGGGTCGCCGACCATGCCGCGGGCCAGGTGCAGCCGTTGCTTCATGCCGCGGGAGTAGGTGGCGACCCGATCACCACCCCGGTCGGCGAGGCCGACGAGTTCGAGCAGCTCGGCCGCCCGCCGGCTGGCCGCCGGTCGCCGCAGCCGGAACAGCGAGCCCCAGTACTCCAGGTTCTCGATGCCGGTCAGCCTCGGGTACAGGCCCCGGTCGCCACCCAGCACCACCCCGATGCTGCGGCGCACGTCCGCCGTCTGGGTGATCACGTCAAAGCCGGCCACCGTGACCGTGCCGCCCTCGGCCCGCAGCATGGTCGAACACACCCGTACCAGCGTCGTCTTGCCGGCGCCGTTCGGGCCGAGCACGCCGCAGATCTGCCCCGGCGGCACCTCGAAGGACACCCCGTCCAGTGCCCGGCGCAGCTTGGCACCCCGACCGAACTCCTTCACGACCCCGTGGACGGCGAGAGCGGCCTCAGGCACGGCACACCGGGTGGCGGCCGGCGAGTTCGGCAACACCCTCGACTCGCTCGTGGGAACGGCCGCAAAACAGATGCGGCGCGCCATGGTCATGGCGCGCCGGCAACTGCACTACGAGGATCAACGGTCCTTCTTCCGCTTGATGACGTGCGAACGCAGGATGGACTTTGCCATGATTTTTACCCCCTTACCGGATGAGACGATGCGGCGAACAAAGAACCGTCCTACAGAAAGCTCGGGCAGCGTTCGAATTACATGTTGCTGACTAAATCAGGACGTAGCCGAACGCTGCTGGCAGAAGTGTAGAAGTCCCCGCCCGGAGAAGGCAATGATTCCGGGTCCGGCGCGCGGAAAGTGCCACGGCTGCACGTGAGGCCCGGGTTGACCAGCCAGGACGGAAACATCCGGCCGCGAGCGGCAACGCCCTCGAACAAAGGTGGCCGCCGAAACAGCTGCAGCGCGCCAGGTCATGGCGCGCCGACAACCGCGATACGAGGGTCAGCGACCCTTCTTGCGCTTGCTGACACGCGGAAACAGCGTGGACATTGCCATGATTCTTACCCCCTCACCCGATGAGACGTTGCGGCGAACAGGAACGTCGTACATGCGGTCGAGCAGTATTCGAGATTCCATGGCGGTTGGGCAGCTCAGGACAGAGCCGGTAGCCGCTGGCAGGAGTATAGGAGTCGCTGCGTGCGAAAACAACGATTTCGGGTCCAATGCGCGGATGGTTTGTAACGGGCACCCAGCGGGTCGCTACCCAGCGGCCCGCCGGATGACAAAGAGCCCAGCGGATGACAAAGTCAGCCACATGGACGCGTGGCTGACCCGCTCCCCCGCTAAGGCCGGCCGCTACTGCGATGACATCTACTTTCGCGAGTCGTGGAGCCAGGCCCGCGAGCTGCTGCCCGATCCCGAACCGGCGCTGCGCGCGAACACCTATGTGCTGATCAAGCCCGAGACGATGGCAACCGGGTGTGCCGAATTGTTGCTCACCCTGATCCGGGACCGCGGCTACCGGCTGCTCGAGCTGATACCCGTCGTGCTGGACCGGCACCGGACCCGCGCGCTGTGGCAGTACCAGCTAAACTCGGCGCCGTTGGCGACGCTGGCCACCGTCGATCTGTTCTTCTCCTGCGGAACCCCGGCGTTCGCGCTGCTCGCGGAGGTGCCGGGCGCCCGGCGGCCCGGCGTGTCGGCCAGCGAGCGGCTCAGCGCGATGAAGGGCGGTTCGTTCGGCGCCCGCCGGCCCACTGACCTGCGGACGCTGCTGGGCGGCACCACCAGGATGTTCAGCTACTTGCACGTCCCGGACGAGCCGGCCGACCTGGTCCGCGAACTCGGCATCTGGTTCGACCACACCGCTCGGCGCCGGGTCTATCGCAGCCTGGCCGGTGCCGGTGCCGATGCCGATGCCGGTGCCGATGCCGGCGGCGGCGCGCCCGAACTGGCGATCGCGGAGGTGGCACGGCGGCTGGAGCGCGACGTCAGCACCGTCGACCTCGACCTGGATCGGGCCCTCGACACCCTGGCGCGCTCCGTCGCGACCGAGGAAGCGGCGAGGGTGCGGCAGGTGCGCAACTGGCTGACCGGGGAACCCGAGGCCGCGACTTTGCTGGACCTGGTGCGCTGGCTGACCGACCTGCCCGGTGTTCCGGGGTGGGACCGGGCGCTCATTGCCGCTCATCTCGTGCAGCGCGAACTGCCGGAACGCGCTCCGTTGCTGTAGTAGCGGGCCCGCAGGAGGTCCGGACGCGCACACATTGACAGCTTGCAGACACCCTGTCGATGCCATTGTCTGCAGTAAAACCAGGGTGTACTTTGCGATCTACCACTTATCGGAGGTTGTCATGATTCCTACCCACCAGATCGACCGTGTGGATCAGAAGACCATCACGGCGCCGGCAGTCCTCGTTCCGTCTGAGATCGAGAAGATGCTGATCAAGCGCCAGGAAGCGCAGCTGCCGAAGTTCCGCACCACCTGCACCGACTGCGTCCCCAATTTGTAGTCCTCTCGTACCAATCGAACACAGCACGATTGGGCGCGCGGCTGAGGTCATCGAACGTCAGTCGCGCGCCCAAGCCGACTCCGGAGGTCAGTCGGTGCTGCTGGCGGTGGATGGGGTGGGACTGTCGATCGCCGAGGCATGTTGGCCCGGAGCTCGCTGCCAGTCGCTGGTGACGACCTTCCCCAGTACCTCCACCACGGCATGGCTCACCGCCCTGACCGGCGCCGGCCTGGAGCAGCACCTGGTTCCCGGCATGGTGTTCCGGGTCGACGGCTCGCCGGTGACGGCGGTGTCCACCGGTCCGGAGCACCTGCTCGGCCCGGTCGAGTCGGTGTTCAGCCGCTTGCGCGCCGCCGGTGTCGAGACATCGGTGATTCCCGGACTGGTCGCCGACTACCCGGGTCCCTGGTCGCGTGCGCTCTGGCAGGGCGCGAGCCTGGTGGCCGCCACCGGACCGGTCGGCACGCCCTCCGACCCGCGCGATACTGCCCGCCATGCCGTGGCCGACGTCGACGCGGTGCTCGCAACCGGTGCCGACCTGGTCGTCGCCTACGTCGACATCGACACCGCGGTCCATCAGGAGGGCTACTCCGACCGGGTCCGACAGGCGCTGGCGATCCTGGGCTCCGCCGCGGTCCGCTGGCGCAGGCGTGACGTGCTCACGATGGCGGTGTCCGACCACGGCGCGACCGAGGTCCGCCCCGATGCCGTGGTCGCCGACCGCTGGACGGCGCTGGTCGAGTCCGGCCTGTGCGATCCGGTCAGCGGCGGGGCCGGCCGGGTGCGGTGGCTGTACTGCGTCCCGGGTCAGCACGAACGGTTGCTGGCGGCGGCCCGGCAGGCGCTCGGCGAGGTCGCCTGGGTGGCGAGCAAGTGGGAGGTCGCGCGGCGCGGTTGGTGGCCGGCCTCGGATAGCCTGCTGAGCCGGGTCGGCGACGTGGTGGCGATCGCGACGGCGCCCGCCTTCCCGGTGCCGCAGCAGGACATGCGTTACGAGCACGGCTCGACAACCCCGATGGAAATGCTGGTCCCGTTCGCGCTCTGGTGAGTAGGAGATCTCCATATGCCCAAAGCAATCCTCCGTGACAAGGTCGGTGGCGTCACGACGCTGCCGGTCGAGACCGGGCAGTCCCTGCTGGACGTCCTCCGGCTGGCCGGCGTGCCGGTCAACGCGGTGATGACCCAGGTGAACGGGAAACTGGTCAGCGAGGACAGCGTGCTGATCGGCGCCGACGACGTGGTCGAGGTGTTCCAGGTCCGGCACTACGACCTGGGCGTCACGCGCGCGCCGTCGCAGCGCAAGTACGCCGCGGTCGACCCGGTCTACACCAAGTCGGTCCTGTTCGACGACAAGGGCGATCTGGAGGTGCGCAGCGAGCAGTTCGACCGGGACAGCTACCCGCAGTTCGTCGAGTCGGTCTTCATCGACTCGATCACCTCCGGCCAGACCATCCGCGACGGCGACCGGATCGTGCTGGGCCTGTCCGGTGGCCGGGACTCCATCGCGCTGCTCAAGCTGCTGGAGCGGACGCGGGACCGGCTGCCCGACTTCTCCCTGACCGCACTGACCGTGACCGGCCTGCCCGACTGGGAGGAGAGCGCCACCTTCCAGGCCGCGGTGGACGCCTGCCACCGGCTCGGCATCGAGCACGTCATCGCCACCGCGGAGAACGTCCAGGACGTGTTCGCGCTGAAGGTGCCGTTCGTCGAAGCCATGACCCGGGTGGTGGCCAGCGACCGCTCCGCCAGCATCATGGTCATCGCCCACCAGGTGCTGCGGCGGCTGATCGAGATCGAGGCCGACAAGCGCGGGGTGGCCGACATAGCCTGGGGCTTCAACGCCGACGACCTGCTCGCCAGCCTGGTCACCTGGTGGATGAGCGGCTTCCGGATGGGTGGCCTGCCGGTGCGCCAGCTCGGCGACTTCCGCTACACCTTCCCGCTGTACCGGATCACCAAGAAGGAACTCACCCTCTACCTGGAACTGACCGAGCCGGCCTGGAACCGGCAGGGCGCACCTGGCCGGTTCACCACCGGACCGGACGAGCGCTCGATGTCCTACGCCATCGCCGACCACCTGCTGGGGCTGTGGCCGGGGGCGGACTACTACGCCTTCAACGCCTTCGCCAACATGCAGCGCTACCAGGAGCCCCTTGCCACCGAGGCGTGCGAGATCTGCGGCGGCGCGTTCATCCCACAGGCCGGCTACCCGGGCCCGAAGAACCTCTGCGACGTCTGCGACGTGTTCTCGCGGATGGAACTGGTTCGTGCCAGGCGATGATCCGGCGACCGAGCCCTGGTACCGGACCTACTTCGGTCCGTCGTTCTGGGCGCTCGTCGAGCAGGAGTACACAGCCGAACGGACGGCTGTCGAGGTGCGGTACCTGCGGCAGGTGCTCGAGAAGTACGCGCCCGGGCGGCGGGTGCTCGATCTGGGCTGCGGTACCGGACGGCACTCCAGCGGGCTGGCTGCCGCCGGTTTCTCGGTAACCGGTCTCGACGTCTCCCCGACAGCCCTGGAGCTGGCCCGCGCCCAGCACGGCGACGAGCCCGGGCTGACCTTCCGCCAGCACGACGTCCTGACCGCCGAGCCGTGGCCGGTCGGCGAGGTCGACGCGGTGATCTTCGTCCAGGGACTGGGCTGGGGCAGCGATGCCGACCAGCGCCGGCTGCTGCGCCGGGTCCGTCAGCGGCTGGCCCCCGGCGGCGTCCTGGTGCTCGACCTGTCCAACCTCGCCGCGATCCTGCGCAACTTCCTGCCCGACTGGCAGCTCCCCTCCGACCGGCACGGCTCGTTCGCCATCCGGCGCGACTACGTCCCTGCCACCGGCCGG
>JAVEEO010000071.1 GCA_030840415.1 Pseudonocardiales bacterium
AACTGGTGGCCCGGCGCAAGGTGATCGAGTCCACCGACAACGCGATCATGGATGTGACCGAGGACGTCTTCTAGCCGGACCGGAGTCAGGCAGTCGGGCGGGGCTCGCCGCCCGGCCCGGTTGGTTAGGGTGGGCTGATGACGGTCGGCTCGGCGAACTGGATCCAGCTGGAAGGCGGGGTCAACGCCCGCGACGTCGGCGGGCTGCCCACCGTCGACGGCGGCGTGATCCGGTCCCGGGTGCTGATCCGCTCGGCCAACCTCGGGCACCTAACCGACGCCGACGTCCAGCACCTGATCGGCGACCTGGGAGTACGGCGGGTGGTGGACCTGCGCACCGACGTTGAGGTCGACCGGGACGGCCCGGGCGCCCTGCACGCCCAGCCGGACGTGGTGATCCATCACCTGTCGCTGTACCCCGACCGGACCACCTCCGACCAGACCGCCACCGCCCGGACCGAGGGTGCCGCCGATCGTGCCGAGCTGCCGCCCGGGCCCCGGGTCGAGCCATCCGGACCGCTGCCCTGGCAGCGCGAGCGGTTCAGCACCGAGCACGGGCCGGTGGTCGCCGCCTATCTGAAGTACCTGGAGCACCGGCCGGACTCGATCGTGGCCGCGCTGCGGGCGATCGCCGAGCCGGACGGGGCCACCGTGGTGCACTGCGCGGCGGGCAAGGACCGCACCGGTGTGGTGGTGGCGCTGGCGCTGACCGTGGCCGGGGTCGCCCGCGAGGTGATCGCCGCCGACTACGCCCACACCCAGTCCCAGATCACCGCGATCGTCGGCCACCTGGCCCGCAGCGACCTGTACGGCTTCGAGGTCGGGCAGCCGGAGAAGATCCCGCCGGCCTCGGCCGCGCTGATGGAGGCGGTGCTCGAGGCAATCGACAGCGAACTCGGCGGCGTGCCGGCCTGGCTGTCCCGGCACGGCTGGACCGACGCCGACACCGAGCGACTGCGGGCCACCCTGCTCGACGAACGCGGGTAAGCCGGTTCAGCCCAGCAGCATCAGGGTCAGCTCGCCGTCGCCACCCTCGACGATCCGGACCGGCACCCCCCAGTCCTGCCTGGCCAGGTGGCAGGCCGGGTGCTCGATGCCGGGATCGTCGTCGCAGGAGGCGGCCTGCGCGGTGACGTGCAGCACCCCCTCGGTACCGGGTGGCCCGGCCAGCACCAGCGTCCGGTCCAGCCCGGTGCCGGACCCGGCGCCGTCGGACAGCAGCTGCGGCGGTGAGGCGCTGACCGTCAGCTGGGTGGCCGGGCCGTAGCGCTCGTCCAGCTTGCGCCCCGGCGGCGGCACGAAGGGCACCGTCAGGGTCAGCTTTCCGGGGGCGAGCTCGGTGATCGGCCGGCGGGCCTGCAACGCCGCACCCAGCACCTGATCCAGCCGGCCGGCGGTGACCGGCCGCACCAGCCGATGCGCCGCCGACTCGAGGACCACCAACTCACCGTCAACCAGCACCAGCCCGGACGGCTCGGCCAGCTCCGCGGCCAGCGTGCCGACCTCGTCGGTGGCCGGGTCGTAGCGCCGGATCGCGCCGTTGTAGGTGTCGGCGATCGCGATCGAACCGTCGGCCAGCACCGCCAGTCCCAACGGGTGCTGCAACCGGGCCTGCCCGGCCGGGCCGTCCCGGTGGCCGAAGTCGAACAGCCCCTCGCCGACGGCGGTGTGCAGCCGGCCCGCCGCGTCGAGGTAGCGCAGCGCCGAGTTCTCCGAATCGGCGAACCAGACCCGGTCGCCGTCCACCGCCAGGCCGGACGGCTGGGCCAGCCAGCCGTCGGCCGCCGGGCCGTCCTTGAGCCCCTCCACTCCTGCTCCGGCCAAAATGCTGATCTCGCCGGTCCGCGGCTGCCAGCCCAGCAGCAGGTGCACGCCGGCCGCGGCGATCACCACCTGCCCGATCGCCGGCCACCAGGCCACGTCCCAGGGCGAGAGCACCGCCGGCACCGGCCCGGTCACCGTGGTGGTGCCGGCCAGCCCGGCAGCCAGGTCGACGGTGTGCACGATGGTGCCGTCGCCGGACCGGACGCCGCGCAGCTGGTGGTTGGCGGTGTCGGCCACCACCAGGTCGAAGCCGAGTTCGGGGGCCAGGTCGGCGGGCAGCTCGGTGAGGCCGTTCGGCTCGGCCAGCCGCTGGCCGTCGTGCCCCCGCTCGCCGGAGCCGATCCGGCGCAGCACCGTGGCACCGTCCAGTTCGGTGACCACCAGCTGGTGGTGCCCGCTGTCGGCGATCACCAGGGTGTCGGCCACTCGGATCGCCTTGGCCGGAAACCGTAGGTCACCCGGTTGCGGCGGCTCGGCCGGCCGGTACGGGTTGTCGCCGCGGCGCAGCGTGCCAGCCTCGTCGTAGCGCGCGATCAGCTCGGAGATCATCAGTGCCAACCCGCTGGTCTGGCCCTCGCCGGCGGCCTGGGCGACCACGTAGCCGTCCGGGTCGATCAGCACCAGCGTCGGCCAGGCCCGGACGGCGTACTGCTGCCACAGCTGCAGCTCCGGGTCGTTGAACACCGGATGCGACACCTCGTAGCGCTCGGTCGCCGCCGCCACCGCCCGGTCGGACTTCTCGTGCTCGAACTTCGGCGAGTGCACGCCGATGATCACCAGCTCGTCGCCGAAGTCGCGCTCCAGGGCGTGCAGTTCCTCGATCACGTGCAGGCAGTTGGCGCAGCAGAAGGTCCAGAAGTCCAGCAGCACCAGCTTGCCGCGCAGCTCGCGCAGGCTGAGCGGGGCGGCCACGTTGAACCAGCTGCCTTCGGGGAATTCCGGCGCCCGTACCCGGGCCTGCTGCGTGATCATGTCGATAGCCAACCCGCCGCCCGGCCGGAAGATTCCGCGACACCCGGCGGACCTGGTCACCGCGGCCGACCCGGCTGTTCGGCGGCGGGGCCGGGTGCGGCACCCTGTGCTCATGCAATCCAGGGCGGAGCAGGTCGGCACCGTCGCGCTGCTGACGCGCTATCCGGTGAAGTCGATGCGCGGCGAGCAGCTCGAAGTTGGCAAGCTGCGCGGCACCGGCCTGTTCGGCGACCGGCAATATGCGTTCCTGCGTAGCAACGACCGCACGCGCTTTCCGTGGCTGACCGGACGGCAACTGCCCGACCTGGTG
>JAVEEO010000083.1 GCA_030840415.1 Pseudonocardiales bacterium
CGGCGCCGTGCTGCCGACCCGCTGGCCCACTGATGTCGATCTGAACGCACCTGCGTCCGGGAAGACCATCGGCACTCCAATCTGGCCGGCAGTGGCGAATCAGCTACGGCGGCTGGCAAGACGGAACCAGACGACGCCTTACCTCGTCCTGCTGAACGCGTGGATGCTGCTGCTGTCCCTTGCGACCGGGTCTCATGACATCGTGGTCGGCTGCCCCGTCACCCAGCGCGATCCCGAGGAGCCGCCAAGCCTGGAGTACCGAGCCAACACCGTACCGATCCGTCATTTGTTACCCGACGAGGTTAGCTTCGCCGACAGCCTGTCGGCTCTGACCCACAGCTTCGCCCGGGACCGGGCGCATGGTGCCGTCCCGTTCGGTGCCATCGCCCGGGAGTTGGCTTCGGTAGGTGCCGATGCGGCCGATCTACTCGGCTCCTTGTTCGTCATCGAGGACGAGCTTCCGCACTGGCGCCTGGGTGAGGCGTTCGGGCGGATCGTCGAGATCCACAACGGCTCGGCCAAGTTCCCGCTGACTCTGACGGTCATTGCACAGGGGGCGGGATTGCACGTGCGCCTGGAGTACCGCACCGGTTCCTACAGCGAGGCATCAGCTACAGCGATCCTGACCAACTTCACGCGGTTGCTGGAGATCGTCGCCTCGGAATCCTCGCTCTCAGCAGCCGAGGTGCGCCGCATCCTCGCCGAGTCGGAACCAGCTGATCTCACATCAGCCGACGACGCGCGCACCATCCTGTCGCTTTTCGACAAGCAGGTTGCGACACGGCCAGCCGGAGTAGCGGTCGAGCATGGTCGGCAGACGCTTTCCTACGCCAAGCTGGATGAACGATCCCGTCAGATCGCGGCGAAGCTCCACACGGCTGGCGCCCGACCCGGCGATGTCGTGGCTGTCGCCCTCGAGCGGTCACTCGACTTGTACGCGTCCATTCTGGGAGTGCTGCGAGGTGGATGTGCCTACCTTCCGCTGGATCTGCACTACCCCGACGCCCGACTGAGCTTCATGCTCGACAACGCCGGCTGTCGTCTGGTACTGGCAGACGCGCAGATCTGCCCGAGCCTGTCCGGCTCGGATGATTGCACCTGGCTCAGCCCCGACACCGAACCGGGTTACACCGGCAACCAGCGGGTCGCGGTCGAGCCCGGATATGATGCGGACAGGTTCCCCGAGGACGCTGCGCTCACCTACCTCATCTACACCTCAGGCTCGACCGGTGAGCCCAAGGGTGTCGAAATGCCGCAAGGACCGTTGCGCCGGATGATCGACTGGCAGCTCAGGCGCTCGGCAGCGGGTGTCGGCGCCCGCACGCTGCAATTCGCCGCGGTCAGTTTCGATGTCGCATTCCAGGAGCTGTTCTGCACGTGGTGTGCGGGTGGCACTTTGGTCGTCATCGATGAGGATGTCCGACGCGACATGATGGCCTTGGGGAAATTCCTGGACGACCAGCAGGTCAACCGGCTTTTCCTACCGTTCGTAGGACTGCAGGCGTTGGCGGACAGTTGTGCTTCGGCCAAGCGCTGGCCGGGTCACCTCAGGGAGGTGATCACAGCGGGCGAGCAACTGGTGGTTACTCCTTCCATCCGCCGCTTCTTCGTCGAGACCGGGGCCAGCCTGGACAATCAATACGGACCCACCGAGACGCATGTCGTCACCGCGCACAGGTTGCCGGGCTCGCCGAACGACTGGCCTGACCTACCGGCCATCGGGCACCCACTGCCCCACGTCCAACTCGACCTGCTGGATCAGGACGGTAATCCCGTTCTGCCGGGTGTGGCTGGCGAAATCTGTATCAGCGGCCCCGTGCTTGCGCTCGGCTACCGGGGCCGTAGCAACGCCGGCGGGGTTCGCTTCGTGACCGGACCACGCGGACGGCGCTACCGGACCGGTGACATCGGCCGTCGCTGGCACGCGAACGGCCCGGTCCACTACCTCGGGCGCGAGGACGGACAGGTCAAGATCCGCGGCTATCGCGTCGAACTGGGCGAGATCGAAGCCGCGATGCTCAGGCAGCCCGACGTGTCCCAGGCCGTCGTCGTGTCGAGCGGTGATCGGCACGGCGTTCATCGTCTCGTCGGGTTCGTGACAACGTCAGGCTCCTTGATCGATGGTGCGGAGATCCGGACTCGGCTTCGCCGCCTGTTGCCGGATCACATGGTGCCCAGTGTGGTGCTGTGCGTCGAGGCCATTCCCACCACGCCGAGCGGCAAGGTCGATCGTGCTGCGTTGACCGCGGCCGCCGCAGCCCACCGGGACGCCGCATCCCCCAAGCCATCCGTAAGATCACAGGATTCGCTTGAACTGCACATCAGTACAGCCTTCAACGACGTCCTGGGCCTGGCCGCCGAGCCTGGACAGAGCTTCTTCGATGCTGGTGGCGATTCGTTCTCGGCCCTCAGGCTCATCAGTCACATCGAGAAGACAGCCGGCGTCCGGCTTCCCCTGGCGGAATTGGTGACCTATCCGACCGTCACCGAACTGGCCCGGCAACTTCGGGTCACTGGCGCTCATCTCAGCACGCTTCCGCTGGTTCAACTGCGCGCCGGCTGCTCCGAGAGACAAATGTTTCTGTTCCATCCACTGCCGGGGACGGTCATCCGCTACCTGCCGCTGACTCGACAGCTCTGTGCCGGTGGGCAGATCTGGGGACTGCAGAGTCCCGGCATCGAAGCGGATGAACGCCCGTGTCGAAGCATCGATGAGATGACTGGGCGGTATGTCGAGGCGATTCGCGGTGTCCAGCCGGAGGGCCCGTGGGTATTGATGGGGTACTCGATGGGTGGCGTCCTGGCGCTGGAAGCGGCTCGCCGACTGGATGCCGTGCCGGGTCAGTCCTTCGTCGGGCTGCTCGATTCCTCACCGCCCGGATGCGAGGACGAATCGTTGTGTTTCGCCCTGACCACGCTCCTCACGGTCGCCTTCGGCATCGCGAATCCCGATGTCGCCGCCTTGCTCGAGATGTCACGGGACCAGCGATCCGCTGAGGTGACCCGGCTCGGCCTGGCCAGCGGCGCGCTGGCCGAGCACGACGATCCGCAGCGGGCCGAGCGGCTGTTGGCGATGTACCAACTCAACGCCCGGGCGTTGTCACGCTTCGTCGTGACAACGTATGCCGGACCGGTGCACCTGTTCCGGGCCGTCGGATCGGCCGGGTCGGCCACCGACCGGGAATGGATCGATGTGATCCCCGAGCTGAGTGTGCACGACGTGCCGGGCGACCACGTATCGATGATGGAGCCGGGCAACGTGGAGACTATGGCGATGGCGATCGATGACTGCCTCGAGAGGTGGGCCGTCCGCCGTGCCGGTCGATAACGCGACCGAGACGTCCGGCCTGCTCGGCCCACTGCGCCGGTATCGAAGCGCCCGATTGCTGTTGGGCCAGCTGATCAGTCGGTTCGGCGACGCGATCTATCTGGTTGGTGTGGCGGCGTACGCCGTGCAACGCCATGACGGCGGCCTGCTGGCAGGGGCACTGCTGGGCCAGTCGGTTGGCGCGGTGGCGACCCTGACCATTTCCGGAGCGATCACCGACCGGGTGGGGGCGCGGCGAATGCTGATCCTCGCCGATCTGCTTCGGCTGGCCGGCCTTATCGGGACGGTGCTGTTCTGTCAACAAGGCATGGCCGGATACGCGCTGTTCCTCGGGCTCGGGTTGCTGCTCGGTATCGGAGACGGGATGTTCGAACCCGCACTCACCGTTGCGCTCACCGAAGTGCTGCCTGCGCCGATGCTGCTGTCCGCCAACACCCTCCACTCGATCTTCCTGCGAGGCGGGACGATGGTCGGCGCTGCCTTCGCAGGCGTTTTGTTGATCTTCACCAATCCACTGGTGACACTGATCGTGGACGCGACGACCTTCGGTATCTCACTGCTCCTGATGGTGTGCACCCAATGGTTAGCACGGCCCAGTGCCGACCAGGAGGAACCGCTGTTCCGATCTGCGCTGCATGGTCTGAGGTACGTGCTCGCCCGGGCTTGGCTCACCGTGTCCATCGCAACGTTCGCGCTCTTCGTCGCGCTCGCTGTGTCCGCGCCCCGAGTGCTGCTGCCGCTGTCGCTGAGCGAAGGCGGTGGCAATACCGCAAGCTACGGATGGGTGCTCGCCGCACAGGGCTTCGGTGCCATGGCGACGGGCCTGGCCGCCGCCTGGCTGCCCTCGTCCGCGCGGCCCGCGGCGACCATTTTTCGGTGCCTGGTACTGGTGTCCGTCTGCTGCGGCCTGCTGGGGCTGGCCCACCAAGTGACCGTCGCGGCCGTCGTCGCGGCAATCGGCGGTGGCGCGCTCAGCCTCGGCACCATCTATTGGGCGACCCTCGTCCAACGCAACGTCGCGCCTGCATTCCTGGCTCGGGTATCGAGCTCGGACTGGCTCGTATCCTCCGGCCTGGCACCGGTGAGCCTGGCCGTCATGCCGTGGCTGTTGTCGTTGTCGTCCGCCTCGCATCTCCTGATCCTCTTCGGTCTGATCAGCGGACTCGTCAGTGTGGGCGGCCTCTGTCTGCCCTCCATCAGGCACCTGCGGTACGCCGATCAGGGAGGATCGGATGGAATCTAGGCACGCCTACACCGACGAGCCCTTCGAGCCGCCGCACGGGACAGTGGAGACCGGAATCGCCAGGATCTGGCAGAGCACCCTCAATGTCGGCCCGGTCGGGCGCTCGGACAACTTCATCGAGCTGGGCGGATCCTCGATACGTGCGGCACAGTGCTGTCAGCGCCTGATGGCCGAACTCGGCGCCTCGGCAACCGTGGAGAAACTGATGCGATCCGACGATCTGGCGGCGTTCGCCCGGGCACTATACGAATGACTGACGCGCAGAACCCTCCATGGGCCGTGCAACTGCGGTCGGCTGCCTCGCTGCCAGTCATCATTCCCGCCGCCGGGCGGGGCACCAGACTCGGTCCGATCGGCCTGGCCACGCCGAAGGAGCTGTTGCCGGTGGTCGACAGGCCGGCAATCTTTCACGTCCTGGCCGAGGCCGCCGCGGTATCCCGCCGGGCTCGGATCGTGACACGACCCCTGACCGCGCCCGTGTTGGCCGAACTGACAGCAGCCTTCCGCGCGTCCGGACCACCCGCCGACGAGTTCGAGATCGATTGGGTGATCCAAGAGCAACCGGCGGGACTTGGCCACGCGGTGAGCACCGGCTGGATCGGCGACGGGCCGCAGCTCGTGCTGGTCCCGGACGAGATCCTCGGCGACGAAGGCAGACTGTGCCGGCAGATGGTCGAGGTGCACCGCCGAACTGGTGGCTCGGTGCTGGCCCTGCGCCGAGTGCCAACTGCGGAACTACAGTCCAAGGGATGCGCCACCGTGCTTGCGGCGCCCGACCTGGGAGCCGGCGTGGTTCGGATCGAAGCGTTGGTGGAGAAGCCTGTCCATCCGCCCGAAGGCGCACTTGCCATCATCGGCCGTTATGTACTTGCCTCGGACGTTCAGGCAAGCCTGCGAGACCTGAAACCGGGTCGGCTCGGCGAATTCCAGCTGAGCGAGGCTCTGAATGCCCGTGAGGCTGATCCGGACGGAGTCATGTACGGGGTGATCTACAGCGGTCCGTGGCATGACCTGGGCACGGTGGAGGGTTATCTGAGCACGGTGCTGAACCTGGCTTCCGACCGGCTATATGCACGGCTTCCGTCGGCCGGGGTCTCGGTGACATATCGACGGCCACGACGCGGCCGGTAACCGGCTTACCGCGACGGTCCGCGTGATCGGCCCGTCCGAGTGGATCCTGAGGTCCCACAGCGGCAACGTTGTAGCGAGGACGGCGGCCGACCGCACGGGGGAGCGGCCGGCCGCCAGTGGCCATATTAGACCTGCGCTGGCCGGCCCCTCGGGCATTCCGCAGCCAGGGATACCCCGCCTGCCTGGTGCTCGGCGGCCAGCGGCTCACCCTCGTACTCGTACGCGATCCAGGCCCGGCCGTCGAGCAGGTCCGTCAGCGGCAGGTTGGTGGTGTAGCCGCCGTAGGACTGCACGAGGACGAAATCTGCCGCGGTATCGACATCAGTAAGCAGCGTGTCGAGCGAGACGCCGCGCCACGTCGTGCCGAGCTTGGACCACCGCGTGACGCAGTGCAGGTCGACGGTTTGCTCCTCGCTGGGTAGGCTGCTGAAGTCCAGCCACGACCATCCGCGACTGTTGCCGGTCTCGGTGCTGATCGTGAATTGCCAGCGATCGAGGTCAATGTGTGGCGTTGGGCCGGCGGAGAGCACCGGGAAGTCACGGGTGAGGTACTGGCCAGGCGGCAGTTCGACGCTGCTCTCTCCTCGGCCATGGAATCCGCGAGTGACGAGTGCCATCGGACACCTCCGACGCACATCATGGCGCAATCCGGCCCAGGCGGATAGCCATCCACCCTCCGCGTCCTTGGTTTGAGCGGTTGTGAGGTGAAGACTCAACCTCAGTGCACTGGGCCCGGTATCGATCTGCTGAGTTGACTGCTGCCCTTTCCGATATTGGGCAAAGCTTGCCTCAGGTGCCGAGCCGGCGCCGCGCCGGATCGGATGCCTTCGTATTCGGTGAGGTAGAAATCCGCGACCTTGGCGCAGCTGAAATGGCGGGCATAGCGACGGCCGGCTAGCCGATCGATCGGTGGACGGCCGGTGAGAGTCTCGGCAAGCGCACGGCTCAAGGCGACTGGGTCCTCCGGGGGTACGAGCACTCCGCGTGAATGGGCGAGAGTTTCGGCGAGGCCATCGACCCGAGTTCCCACTACCGGTACCCCGAGGCCGAGTGCGAGCACGGCGCTTTGCGACCAGGCCTCTTCACGAGAGGGCACCACGTGCACCGAACTTCCGGCGATATAGGTCCAGGGCCGGTCCACCCAGCCCGGAAGGAATACCTGAGCCGACAGGTTGGACCGCTCGACCCGATCAGCGATACCCGCGAGCAGCGGGCCGTCACCGAGCAGATAGCACGCAAGATCCGGACGCCCGAGCAGCGCGATCGCCTCGATGAGCAGATCCGGGCCTTTGTCCGGGCAGAACCGTCCGGCGAAGGTCAACCGCGGCGACCTCAGCTGGGCGGTAGGTCGACCCTGCAGTCCCGCGATCGGTGAACGAGCCGGTCTGAGCGCCTCGGCCCGCACCCCGGCCTGGGCGGCGAAACGGGACGCTGCCGGACCCATCGCATAGAACCGGTCGATCCGGCCGGCGGCCGACCTGAGCGACCGGATGCGGCCTGCCGGCCAGTTCACCTGATTGTGCTCGGTCGCAACCACTGGCGTAGTAACGCCGACCGCCTGAGCGGCCGCCCACCAGGCACCCACCATGTGGGCGTGCACCAGGTCGGCCTTGGGCAACTCGGCAGCGAGCCACGCCGCGAACCGATCCGATAACTGCCACTGCAGATTGCGGACCGGCTGCACCACCCGGCTGGTCCGGTACGCCACCGTGCGCACCCCGTACCGGCGAGCGAGCCGGATGCCCTCAACGCTTGCATCGCCCACCCAGAGCTCGGCGACAACGCCATGCCGCTGTTCCAAGGCCCGCATCACCCTCAGCAACGCCAGTTGGGCACCGCCAGGCTCAAATTTGCCGAGTACCCGCACCACCCGCATGAGCACCGCCCGAACCCTTCAACTGCGCCAGCAAACCCAGCGCCTGGTTGACAGCACAAGCCATCCACCTTCGCCCGAGGTGACCGCGACATGCACAGAGCATGAGCACCGCACGAACTTGTGAAAACGGCGGTCACGCCGACTAACGCCCCGGTACGGTTCGTTCGAGGCTCGTCCGGTCCCAGCTGGCGGTGACAGCAGCGGCTTCGTAGGTGGTTTGGGCGAACTCGAGCAGCATCCGGACGGGATTGTCCGCGGAGCGGACGTGCTCGTACGGGAGGATGAACTCGGCCAGGTCGTCATTCCAGGATGCTGCCGGTGGCTGGATCGGGGTGTCCCGGTAGCCGTCGGGCTGGGGGTAGGCGTAGGAGTAGAAGATTCCTTCGGCCGCGCCGTCAGGCCAGTAGCCGAGACTGCTGACCTCGTGCGAGTAGGCCTCGAGCATGACGTGGGGTCCGCAGTGCGGTGCGCCGCCGGGATGCGGCGGCGC
>JAVEEO010000242.1 GCA_030840415.1 Pseudonocardiales bacterium
GGGCACGGTCACCGATACGAGCGGCGCCCGTACCTGGACCGGCGGGCCCTTCCTGGCCCCGAACGTCACCGCCCAGGCCGGTGACGTCAACTGCACGGTGCCGCAGTCCTGTGACGACTACGCCCTCACCGTGGCTACACCGGCCGGCTACGGCGACACCAACAACCTCAAGATCTCGGTCGGCTGGCCCAACAGCGCCGCCGACTTCGACGTCTACCTGCTGAACTCGGCAGGGGCCACGGTCGCCACCGCCGCCTCCTCGGCCGATCCGGAGGTGCTCGTGGTGCCGCCCACCAGCGGCACCTACACCGTGCGCGTCGTTCCGTTCAACCCGCTCGGCCAGAGCTACTCGGCCAGCGCCGGCATGGTGGCCAAGTCGACCGACGGGGCTCCGCCGTCGACCGCGACCCCGCCGTCGGTGGCCAACTACGGCGCGCCCGAGTCGCTGCCCGACGCCCACAACGCCGGCGAGCCGTCGATCGGCAACAGCTTCAAGACCGGTTCGACCTTCTACCAGTCCTACCTGTCGACCTACAAGGTGACCTTCAACGACGCCGCGACCCCGGCGACGGCGTCCTGGAGTGACGTGTCGGCCAAGGCCACCAACGGCTGCCTGGTCGGCTCGACCCAGTCGCTGGACCCGATCGGCTACACCGACGCGGTCACCGGCCGGGTCTTCGAGTCGCAGCTGTCGGGGGTCAACTCGCTGACCTGCTACAGCGACGACGAGGGCGCCAGTTGGCACCCCAGCACCGGCGGCGGCATCCCGTCCGGGGTGGACCACCAGACCCTGGGTGGCGGCAACTTCGTGGCCGGCGACCCGCTGAACGCGACGAACCTCTACCCGCGGGCGGTCTACTACTGCAGCCAGGACATCGCCACCGCGTTCTGCGCGCTCTCCCGCGACGGCGGCACCACCTTCGGCGCCGGCGTTCCGGTCTACAGCCTGCTCGACTGCGGGGGCCTGCACGGCCACATCATGCTGGCCCCGGACGGCACCGCCTACCTGCCGAACAAGAGCTGCGGCGGCAAGCAGGGCGTGACGGTCTCCAGCGACAACGGCAAGACCTGGACGGTGCGCACGGTGCCCAACAGCATCCCGGGTGACAGTGACCCGGCGGTCAGCATCGGCGCCAACGGCACGGTGTACCTCGGCTACGCCAACGGCGACGGCACCCAGCACGTCGCGGTCAGCCACGACAAGGGCGCCACCTGGGTCAACGACTACAACGTCGGCGCGGCCCAGGGCGTGAAGAACGTGGTGTTCCCGACCGCGGTGGCAGGCGACGACAACCGCGCCGCGGTGAGCTTCATCGGCACCACCACCGCCGGCAACTACCAGGACGCCGCGAACTTCCACGGCATCTGGCACCTCTACACCGCCTTCACCTACGACGGCGGCGCCAGCTGGACCACGGTCGACGACACCCCGAGCGACCCGGTGCAGATCGGCTCGATCTGCACCGGCGGCACCACCTGCGGCAACGACCGCAACCTGCTGGACTTCATCGGCTCGACGATCGACAAGCAGGGCCGGGTCGAGGTCGGCTACGCCGATGGGTGCACCGGCAGTTGCGTCACCAGCGGCGTGAACAACTTCGACGCCTACGCCACCATCGCTCGCCAGTACGCCGGCCTGACCCTGTTCAGCGCCAACGACCCGGCGGCCAACCTGACCGTCTCGGCGCTGACCTCGACGGTGGCCACCAATGGCGCGTCCTCGATCACCGCGACGGTGACCAACCTGGGCAAGGCGGCCGCGACCGCGCCGGTGCAGTTCCTGGTCAACGGCAAGGTGCTGAGCACCTCGGCGCCGGTGGCCGTTCCGGCCGGCGGCTCCAAGACGGTGACGGCGGCCTGGAGCACCAAGCAGCTCAAGGGCAGCCAGACCGTGCTGGCGGTCGCCGATCCGGCCAACGCCGTGACGGAGTCCAATGAGGCGGACAACCGTCGTTCGATCAGCGTGACCATCAAGTGACCTTGCTGGGCAGGGCCGTCGCCACGGCGACGGTCCTGATCCTGGTCGCCGGATGTGAGAGCGAGGCCGAGAAGGCCAAGGAGAAGGACCAGGCGGCGCTGAAGTCTTCGGCCAGCACGGCGGTCTGCGCCAAGGACGCCAAGGCCGTGTCGTTGCCCGCCGGTTTTCCGGCCGCCTTCCCGCTGCCCGCCGGCATGATCGTGACCTCCGCCGAGGACCGGGGTACGTCGGGACTGGTGGTGCAGGGGGTGGCTGCCACCGCGTTCCCGGATGTGCTGAAGGGCTTGCAGGCCGACCTGCCGGGCAAGGGCTTCACGCCCAAGAACGGCGAGACCGAGCCGCGCGACGCCGAGTCCGACTGGTCCTCAGCTGATTTCGACGGCCGGTGGGCTATTCGGGAACTGTCCCAGTGCGGCAGCCAGACCCTGGTGTCAGTGGTGGCCCGCAAGAAGTAGCCGGGCGGGCTCGGCGACATGCTGGAACTTCGCTAGGGGCATATCCAACAAAGATTTATTTCTTGCTGCATATCAATACCAACCGGTACTGGAGCACACGAACCTATATTGCAGTCGGCAGTCTATTGCCCTTAGTAAAGCATCAGTCGGAACGCTGGGTGCGTCTATACGTATTTATGCCCGCCCGCGAATCACGAGCCCTAGGCCAACGCGGTATAAGCGAGGAATTTCGAAATCACTGGCTGTCTTGACATCTCCACGGAGTGGTAGTAACACACCGATATCAAAGAGCTCTTGAAGTAGATCGTCCCCACTTGGGATGAGCCCGTCCATGAGTGTAGCAATCTCCTGCTTACTAAACGTTGCTGTCGTTTGCCCTTGAAACCGTTGGAAGTGTGACTTTAGCTCCGGGAACTCTGCGAGGTAAGTATCGCAGC
>JAVEEO010000109.1 GCA_030840415.1 Pseudonocardiales bacterium
CGATGGGCGTCCCGGTCGCGGCCGGGAAGCCGTCACCCCGCTCCGATGATGTTGTGGCGGCCGGTTTTCGCGAACCCGCGGCCACCCCTGGGGCGCACGCTCGAAGGTGCCCGGCCCGGCACCCGCCCAGCAGGATGCAATGGCCTCCTGCCCGCACCGCTGCCGGCTCGTAGCGCGCCCTACCCGCGGGAGGTACTGCTGATGCCGGACGACGCCGAGTCGAGGGTGCTGCGCGTGGACGACGCGACTGCCGGCACGGTGCTGCTGCGATTGAACCGGCCCGCGGTGCGCAATGCGCTCGACTCGGCACTCATAGACCGGCTGGCCACCCTGTTGGCCGAGCTCGACGACGATCCCGGCATCCGGGCTGTGGTGCTGACCGGATCAGTGCCGGGTTTCTGCGCCGGATCGGACCTGACCGAACTGGCCGGGTTGCCGATCGCCGAGCGGATCCGGCACGAGGCGCGGGCCGGCTGCCTGGCCCGCACGCTGCAGCAGCTCAGTATTCCAGTGGTGGCAGCGGTGGAAGGTTTCGCCCTGGGCGGTGGCTTCCTGCTGGCAACCAGTTGCGATGTCGTGGTCAGTGCCGCAGCTGCCCGCTGGCAGCTGCCGGAGGTGGGCCTGGGCTGGGTGCCGCCGTGGGGACTGCAGAGCCTGCTGGCCCGGGTCGGCCCGGCCGCCGCCCGGCGGCTGGCATGGGGCGACCGCCCGCTGTCGGGACGGCAACTGCACCGGTTGGGCGTCGTGGACGAGGTCAGCGAGCCGGGCCGGGCGCTGCGGCAGGCGACCGGCGTCGCAGCGGCATTGGCCGCGCTGCCGGCGCATGCGGTCGCCTCGACCAAGCGGGCGCTTGCCGAGGCCAGCTCCGGCCGGGCCGAGAGCCTGGATGCCCGCACCTCGTGGATGTTCGGCCTGGACTGCGAATCGGCCATAGCCCAGCGCAGTTTCGCCAGGTTCGACCGAGCCGAACGCGACCGGGCCCGATGAGCAGGCTTCGCGGCGCCGGGACCAAGGTGTGCGACCTGGATGCCGCCGTGGCGGTGATCGCCGACCGCCAGTCTGTTGCCTGCGCCGGAGTCCTCGGCTGGATCACCCCGGACGCGGTGCTCGGCGCGCTCGGGGACCGGTTCGGCCGGACCGGCTCGCCGCGGGACCTGAGCTTCTTCTTCCCGTGTGCCACCGGGGACGCGATGGGCATCGCGGGGATGGATCACGTTGCCCGGCCGGGCCTGATGCGGCGGATCGTGTCCGGTTCCTACATCAATCCGCGGCATCCGGTGACCGGTGATCGGCCGGCGCTGTCCGAGCTGATCCAGCAGAACCTGGTGGCCGCGCACAGTTGGCCGATCGGCGCCTGCATGCACTGGCTGCGCGAGGTGGCCCGGGGCAGCCCGGGTTACCTGACCCGGATCGGGCTGGGAACCTACGCCGACCCCAGGCACGGTGGCGGCAAGTTCACCGCGCTGGCCGAGGACGGTCTGGTCGAGCGGGTGCGCTTTCGTGGCGAGGACTTCCTGTTCTACCCCAGTTGGCCGCTGGACATCGGCATCCTGCGGGCCAGCAGTGCCGACGAGCACGGCAACCTGTCGTTCGAGGACCTGCCGCTCACCTCGAGCACGCTGGCGCTGGCGCTGGCGGTCAAGGCCAGTGGCGGAACGGTGATCGCCCAGGTCGGCAGGATCGTGCCGCGAGGCAGTCGAGCCGCCCACCAGGTGCGTATCCCGGGCGTCCTCGTCGACCATGTGGTGGTCGTTGCCGACCAGCCGGTGGGTACCGATGTGCAGTCCGATCCCGGGTACCTGGCTCCGCTGCCCGACACCGTGCGCCGACTACCCCGGTTGCCGGCCGGCGCGGACAAGGTGATCGCCCGCCGGGTGGCCGCCGAGCTCCGCGCCGGTGAGACGACCATCCTTGGCTTCGGCGGATCCTCCGACGCGATCCTGGCGATGGCCGAGGACGGCGGCCTGGACGGGGGCCGGCTGCACGACTACGTGCTGACCACCGAGCACGGCGGGTTCGGCGGGGTGGTGATGAACGGCTGGCAGTTCTCGGCCAACTATTCTCCGGAAGCGCTGCTGGACGGCGCCTCCCAGTTCGACTTCATCCATGGCGGCGGCTGCCAGGTCGCGGTGCTGGCCTTCGCCCAGGTCGATGCCCAGGGCAAGGTCAACGTCAGCCGGTTCGGCACCACGGTTCCCGGCGGTGGCGGCTATGTCGACATCGCCGAGAGCGTGCGCCGACTGATCCTGGCAGGCACCTTCACCACCCAGGGCCTGGAGGTGAGCAGCACCGACGGCCGGTTGAGCGTACGGCGGGAGGGCCGGGTCAGGAAGTTCGTCGCCGAGGTCGAGGCGATCAGCTACCGGGCGGGGGCTGGTGCGCGGCGTGGCCAGCAGGTCCGGATCATCACCGAGCGGGCGGTCTTCGACCTCACCGTCGACGGTCTCGTCCTGGTCGAGGTCGCGCCGGGCGTCGATCTGCACCGGGATGTGCTGGCGCTGATGGGCTTTCCGGTCGCCGTTGCCGAGCAGCTGCGAATCATGGACTCGGCGTTGTTCCGCCCCTAGCGCGCCTCGGGGGCCAACGCCGGCTTTTGCAGGCCAGCTGCCGGCCACCGGGTTATCCGATGCCCGGGTCGGGCAGAATGGCGTGAGATCTACAGGGATCTGCAGAGTTCTGCAGGGATCTCCAGAACTCCGGTGCGGCAGGGAGGCGGTCGGATGGCTTCGGTCCGGACCGAGTCGGTGTCGGTGCCCGGCGCCCGGTTGCACTGCGAGGTGTCGGGGTCCGGTCCGGTACTGCTGCTGATCGCCGGCGCGGCCGGGGACGCGGGTGCGCTGGCGGGGCTGGCCACCCGGCTGTCGGCGAGGTACCTCACGATCACCTATGACCAACGGGGGCTGTCGCGCAGCCTCCTGGACGGCCCGCCTGAGAACGTCGGAGTCGAGGTGCTGGCCGATGACGCGCACCGGGTGCTCGCCGCGTTCAGCGACGAACCTGCCTACGTGTTCGGTTCCAGCGGGGGAGGCCTGGTGGGGTTGGAACTGGCGGCCCGGCACCCCGAGCAGGTCCGGACGTTGATCGCGCACGAGCCCGCGGCGATGGCGCTGCTGCCCTACCGTGAGCAGTGGCAGGAGTTCCTCGAGGAGCTGGAGGAACTCTTCCGGAGCCACGGAGCCGGAGTT